>NZ_JBFAMX010000032.1:0-41126 GCF_040659615.1 Nonomuraea sp. NPDC049784 | reverse complement strand
GTCGCCGGGATCGGCCTGCGGGTGCTCGACGCCCTCGGGGCCGCGCACGCGTCGGGCGTCCTGCACCGGGACGTCAAACCCGCCAATGTCATGCTCACCGACGACGGGCGGGTGCTGCTGACCGACTTCGGCATCGCGACCATCGCCGGGGACTCCGCGCTCACCCAGTCCGGGTTCCTGACCGGCTCCCCGGGCTACATCGCCCCGGAGCGCCTGCGGGGTGAGACCGACGGCCCGCCCGCCGACCTGTGGTCGCTCGGCGCCACGCTCTTCACGGCGGTGGAGGGCGGCCCGCCGTTCGCCGGTCCGAACACGGCCGCCACGCTGGCGGCCGTGCTGATGCAGGAGCCCGCCCCCTTCAGACTGGCCGGGCCGCTCGCCCCCGTGCTGGCCGCGGTCCTGGAGAAGGACCCGGAACGGCGCTGCCTCCCGGACGAGGTGGCCGGCTCGCTGGAGGCCATTTCCCGGGGAAACCCCGCGACCGCCCCGGCACCGAGACAGAAGCAGACCAGGCCGGTACGCCCGCCTCGACGCGGCCGGACCAAGCTCGTCGTGGGTGCCGTGCTGGCGATGGTGCTGGTCGTGGCGGCGTCGGTCGTGGTCGTGCCGTACCTGTTTCCGAACGTCATCCGCATGCTCGGCTTCGCGCTCTCACCCCGGATCACCTACTCCGTGCCGACATTCGGCCCGCCGACGACGGCCACGCCGCAGATCAAACGCGACTTCGAGGCGTGTGACCTGCTGACCAGCGCCCAGGTGCGCTCGTTGCTGGGCGGCTCTGCCAAGCGCCAGTGGATGGCCGCCAGCAGCTGCATGTGGAACAAGGGGGACGGCACCGCACTGACCCTCATGGCCATGCGCTCCAGCTGGGGCAGTACCGCCTATTTTGAGCAGTTGGTCAAGACCATGAAGGACGAGCCGAAGCGCGTCCCGGGGACCAAGGTGCGCAAGGGGCCGGACGTCGGTGACGAGGCGTACAGCTTCACCCAGAAGGCGATCAGCTTCGGGGCCCCGCTCTACCGGACGGAGATCTCCTTCCGCCTGTCGAACGCCTGGGTGATGCTCACCCTCACCCACCGGCAGCCCGGATTCGCCACCGCCGACCGGGCGGCCAAGCTGGTCGCGGCGGCCATCGGCAAGTATCGCTAGCGCGCCCTGGTTGATGCCTCATCCTGCCGGGCCTCATAAGGTTGGGTCATGCCTCGTTTCCGCCAGATCCTGGACACCATGGCCGCCTACAAGCCGGGCAAGGCCGTAGTGGCCCCCGACGGCCGGTCGTACAAGCTGTCCTCGAACGAATCCCCGTACGACCCGCTGCCGTCCGTGGTCGAGGCCATCGCCGAGGGAGCGCGGCAGATCAACCGCTATCCCGACCCCGGCGCGGTCGAGCTGACCGAGGCCATCGCCGAGCGGTTCGGCGTGCCGTTCGAGCACATCGCTCTCGGCGCGGGGTCCGTCACGGTGGCGCAGCAGCTGTTCGAGTCGGTCGGGGATCCCGGGGTCGAGGTCGTGTACGCGTGGCGGTCGTTCGAGGCGTACCCGCTGCTCGCTGACCTGGCCGGGGTGAAGTCGGTCATGGTGCCGCTGGCCGGTGAGGACCACGACCTGGACGCCATGGCGGAGGCGATCAACGACAACACCCGCATGGTGTTCGTCTGCAACCCGAACAACCCCACCGGCACCGCCATCCGCCGGGCGCCGCTGGAGGCGTTCCTGGACCGGGTGCCCGAGCACGTGCTGGTGGTGCTGGACGAGGCCTACCGGGAGTACGTGCGCGACGAGGACGTCCCCGACGGCCTCACCCTCTACCGCGACCGGCCCAACGTCTGCGTCCTGCGCACGTTCTCCAAGGCGTACGGGCTGGCGGGCCTGCGGGTCGGCTACATGATCGCGCACGAGCCGGTGGCGACGGCCGTGCGCAAGACGATCATCCCGTTCGCGGTCAACCAGCTCGCCCAGGTGGCGGCCATCGCCTCGCTCAAGGCCGAGGACGAGCTGCTGGAGCGGGTCGAGCGGGTGGTCAAGGAGCGCACGCGGGTCCGCGAGTCGCTCATCGCCCAGGGCTGGACGGTGCCGCCCACCGAGGCGAACTTCGTCTGGCTCAGGCTCGGCGAGCGCACTCTCGACTTCGCCGCGGCATGCGCGGTCGAAGGAGTGGCCGTGCGGCCGTTCGCGGGGGAAGGCGCCCGCGTGTCGATCGGCGACCCGGAGGCCAACGACGCGTTCCTCGCGGCGGCGAGCGCCTTCCGCGGCTGATCAGCTGCGGCGGCCCTGCCAGTTGAGGTAGGCGACCGACAGCAGCGTGGAGCCGTACTGCGACTCGACGGCGTGGTCGGCGTAGACCGCCAGCGCGTGCGTGAACAGTGCCTCGTCCCACCGGGCCACCGGCATGAAGCGCGGCGCCTGGAGGTACTGCCCGGCGGGGGCCAGGCCGCCGCTGCCGTCCACCCTCAGGAAGGTCGTCGCGACGCCGCTGTCGGTCGTGGCCATGTTCTTGGTGTAGCTGCGGGCGAAGCGGGCCATGTCGCCGCCGCTGAAGCCGAGGCCCCATCGGTGCGCGACGGCGGCGAACTCGACGTCGATCCCGCCGTGGCTGAGGTCCTCCATCTGCTGCGCGCCCTTGGGCGGCGACCCGTAGGACGGGGTCCACTCGGAGACGCCGTCGGCCTTGGTGTAACCGCTGTAGAGCTTGCCGAAGCCGGGCCAGTACGGCCAGTAGTAGGCGTCCTTGTCGTTGACCTTGAGGTCACGGGCGAACGTGGCGGCCAGCAGGCGGGTGCGGTCACGGAAGAGAGGTTCGCCGGTCGCCGCCGCCAGCTCCGCGTAGGTCTGGCCGAGGGAGACGCTCTGGTTGATGGGCTGCTCGACGCCGTCGTAGGGGACGGGCATGCCCTTGGGCCAGATGTAGTAGCCGTCCGCCACCCATTCGGGGTCGTGCGCGGCCGCGGCGGCCCGGCACGCCTCGAGGTACTCGGCGGCCTTGGCGCGGTAGCGTGCGTTGGCGCGCAGGCGCGGGTCCCGGCGGACGATCCGGACGAACGACGCGAGCGGGTAGGTGATCATGCCGGTGTGCACGGAGAAGATCACCGGCGCGGCGGCCAGCTTGAACGTCCCCAGCGCCGGCATCGCGGCCCCCGCGGGCGAGGGCCGCAGGTCCTTGGCCGTCGCCATGGTCGCCGACGGGTAGGCGTCGAGGATCCGCTTCACGGCGTAGTCGGGGCTTTCGGGGTCCATCGTCAGGTCGGCGAAGGTGGACACCTTGCTCTTGACGGGGTTGCTCACCTCCAGCGTGAAACGCCCCTCCGAGGTGCCCGCCCGTACGGTGGCCACCGCGTCGTTGACGTTGGTCAGCGCGCTGCGCACCTCGAGGAGCGGCTGCCCCGACGCGTCGAGCAGGCTCACGCCGCCCGCGCTGTAGACGAGGCTGCGCCAGGCGGGCAGCGACAGGCCGCGATAGTCGGTGACGCCGCGCTCGGAGTCACGGTTGCCCAGCACGGGGTCGGCATAGTCGATGAGCCGGTCCAGATAGGAGGTGTCGCGGTAGGCCTCGTACATCCTGATGTAGGCGGCCATCACGTAGGACGCGCCCCAGCCGAGACCGCCCGCCTCGTTGGTGTCGGTGGGCTGGCCCAGGGCGCCGCTCTCGCGGAACACCTTGTCGAACAGGTCGAACGTTTCGCGCGCGGTGTAGTCGTAGCCTGCCGCGGCGCGTGCCGTGCCGGGTAATGCCAGGACGCCGAGGGAGAGCGCGCCCAGACCGAATTGGCGGCGAGTAAGCATGGATGACCCTTTCACGAGCGGGCGACGTCAGCTCTTGACCGCGCCGCGCATGCCTTCCAGGACGTGTCGTTGCATGATCATGAAAAAGACGACGACGGGCAGGATCGAGATGATCGTGCCTGCCGCCAGGCTGCGGACGTCGGTGCCGGTGATTCCGGCCAGGTAGGCGATCCCCAGCGAGACGGGATACAGCGAGGAGTCCTTCAGCACGACCATCGGCCAGATGAAGCTGTTCCAGACCGAGATGAAGCCGAAGACGGCGAGGATGGCCAGAGTGGGGCGGGCGGCGGGCAGCATGACGTGCCAGAAGATGCGTAGTTCGTGGCAGCCGTCGGTCCTGGCGGCGTCCACCACCTCGCGCGGCACCCCGGCGAAGGTCTGCCGGAGCAGGAAGATCCCGAACGCCGAGAGCAGGCCGGGCAGGATCACTCCCAGGTAGCTGTCGGCCATCCCGATCTGGGAGACCACCAGGAACCTCGGCAGCAGCATGACCTCGCCGGGCATGAACATGGTGGCGAGGATCGCGAAGAAGATCAGGCTCCGGCCGCGGAAGACCATCTGTGCCAGCGGGTACGCGCACAGGGCCGAGACCAGGATGTAGAGCGGCACCATCACCGCGACGAGGAGCACCGAGTTGAACAGGTAGCGCGGGAACGGGATGGCCGTCCACGCCTCCTTGGCCCAGGTGAGCACGGGGGGCCGGGGGATGATGTCCGGCGGGAAGGAGAAGACGGGCTGGCCCGCCGGCTTCAACGCCGCCGACAGCAGGACGAGAAACGGGCCGACGAACACCAGGGCGATCGCGGTGAGCAGCACGTACATGCCTATGCGGCGCATCCACCAGCCGAGCCTGTGAGTCAACGCTCGTCCTTCTTTCCACTGGTGAGCCGGTAGTTGAGCAGGGCCATCACGATCAGCAGGACCCACAGGACGAGGCCGACGGCGCTGGCGTAGCCCATGTCGTACTTCTCGAACGCCTCGGACCAGATGTAGTAGCCGAGCATCAGGGTGGCGTCCTGCGGGCCGCCCTTGGTCATCACGAAGACGGTGGTGAACGCCTGCATCGCGTCGAGCATGGCCATCGTGATGGTGACCGCGATGTAGGGGACCATCAGCGGGACGGTGATGCGCCGCATCCGGTGCCAGCCGTTGGCGCCGTCTATCTTGGCGGCCTCGTAGAGGTCCGACGGGATCGTCTGGAGGCCCGCGAGATAGATCATCATGTAGACGCCCATGTTCTTCCAGCCCTCGACCAGGGTCAGCGCGGGCAGCGCCCAGACGGGGTCGAGGAGGTACTGGATGGGCTGGTCCAGGATGCCGAAGCCGGTGAGCAGCCAGTTGACGACGCCTTGCTGGTGGAAGACGTAGTTCCAGGTCACCGCGACCGCGACCATCGAGGTCACGACCGGCAGGTAGTAGAGCATCCTGAACGTCCTGATGCCGGGCAGCTTCTGGTTGACCAGCACGGCCAGCGGCAGCGGGAACACGACGAGCAGCGGGAACAGCCCCACGAAGAACACCAGCGAGTTGCGCAGGGCGGTCCAGAACCGGGCGTCGTCGAAGATCTTGACGAAGTTGTCCAGCCCGGTGAAGACGGGCGGGCTGACGCCGTCGTAGTCGGTGAAGGAGAGCTGAAGCGCGGTGACGGCCGGCCAGGCGAAGAACACCCCGAACAGCACCAGGGCCGGTATCGGGAAGAGGTACGGCGTGTACCAGCGCTGCCCTGGAATCCGGCTGGTGGCCACCGGCCTCACATCCTTCGATCTTTAATAGTGACGTCCAAAGTCTCGATAAGAGTTGGCCGGAATTTTGACGCAGCCTATAGACGGCCAAAGATGACCGTCAAGATCTGGCTCTTGACGCGCTAGGCCAGGGACTGACATCGTGCCGAAAGAATCATTAAGGACGGCCATAATTTGGCAGGAGGTCCCGGGTGTTGAGGAGAAGAGCCTTGGTGGGGGCAGGCGCGCTCGCGCTGGCTCTCATGTCGTCCGGCTGCGTCGCCGGAACCTCGGGCAGCACGTCCGGGGGGCAAGCGGATGACCAGCCGTTCGAGGGCGAGGTCGAATTCTGGACGATCAACCTGAAGAAGAACTTCGGCGCATACATCGACGGTCTGATCGCCCAGTACCAGAAGGACCACCCCAAGGTCACCGTCAAGTGGGTCGACGTGCCCGGGCAGGACATCGCGACCAAGCTGCTCGCTGCGGTCGCCAGCGGCGACGTCCCCGACGCGGTCAACATCGCCTCCCCCGACCTCGGCAGGTTCACCCCGTCGCTGGCGCCTCTCGACGAGCTGCTCAAGCCCGCCGACCTCGCCGACTTCCAGCCGAACCTGGTCGAGCCGCTGCGCGTGTCGGGCAAGCTGTACGCCGTGCCGTGGTACAACGGCGGCACGCCCGTGGGCATCTACCGCAAGTCCGTCGTCAGCAAGGCGGGCTTCGACGAGAAGGCCCCGCCGAAGTCGTACGCCGAGGCGCTCGCCCTGGCCGACAAGGTCTACGCCGAGACCAAGGTCTACGGCACCAACGACATCCCCGGCGTCAACGCAGCTTCAGTGCTGCGCTACTACGGCATCGACCTGCTGAGCGCCGACAAGAAGAAGGCGGCGTTCAACACGCCCGAGGTCGCCGAGCTGCTGGACACGTTCAAGAAGAGCTACGACAAGCACGGCCTCGCACCGGGAACGGTCTCCAAGGAGGTCAGGAACTTCCCGCAGACCCTGGAGAACGGCCAGCTCGCGATGGCGGCGAGCGCGGCGGCTGCGACGCTGGTCAACATCCAGAAGAACGCTCCCGACGTCTACAAGGACCTGCTCGTCACCGAGGCCGTGCAGACCAAGACCGGCGGATACCTGCTGCTCGCCCAGCAGACCATGGCCATCCCCAAGGCGTCGAAGCATCAGCGGGCGGCGGCCGAGTTCATCAAGTTCTTCACCAACGGGGCCAATCAGCTCGCGTTCTGCAAGCTGGTGCCGATCTACCCCTCGACGATCTCCTCCACCAAGGACGCCTTCTTCACCGGCGCCGGCGGCGACGACCCGATGGACGTGGCCCGCCAGGTGATCGTCAAGGGTCTGCCGAAGCTGGAGTACGTCCCGCTGGGCACGGCCAAGGACGCCGAACTGGCGGAGTCGCTGGCCGAGGAGATCAGAGCCTTCCTCCAAGGATCGAAGAGCGCCAAGGAGGCGCTCGACGCCGCAGAGAAACAGTGGAATGACGCACTTGCCTAAGCTCAGAGTCGGGATCGTCGGGGCCGGGATCATGGGTCGCGGCCACGCCGAGGTCCTGTCCGCCCACCCGGACGCCGAGGTCACAGCCGTCGCGCGGCACGCTCTCGACGCCGCCCCGCAGGCGACCGTCTACCCCGGCTACCGCGAACTGCTCGCGTCCGGCACGGTCGACGCCGTGTCGATCACCACCCCCGACCACCTGCACGCGGACGTGATGGTGGCGGCGGCGGAGGCCGGGGTGCACATCCTGGTCGAGAAGCCGTTCACGACCACAGTCGAGGACGCCGACCGCTCCGTGGCCGCGGTCCGGCAGGCGGGCGTCACCGCGATGTGCCTGTTCAACCACCGCTGGGTGCCCGCCTACGCGCAGGCCAAGCAGCAGATGGAGCTGATCGGTGAGCCGGTCGTGGGCTACGCCCGCAAGGACGACACGATCTACGTGCCCACCGAGATGATCGGCTGGGCCGACCGGACGACCTGCGCCTGGTTCCTGTCGAGCCACGACATCGACCTGGTCACCTGGCTCTACGACGACCACGTGGTGGAGGTGTTCGCCACCGCCCGCCACGGCAAGCTGCGCGGGATGGGCATCGACACCCCCGACGCGATGCAGATCCAGGCCCGCTTCAGCCGGGGCGCCGTCGCCACCTTCGAGTCGGCCTGGATCTACCCGAACACCTTCCCGACCATGGTCGACAGCTACATCACCGTGGCCGGCGAGTCGGGCGTCATCCAGCTCGACAGGCAGAAGGAGAACATCCAGCTCGCCACCGAGAAGTCCTACTCCTACCCGCGCAACATGCTCCAGCGGGTCGTGCACGGCATCCCCGCGGGCGCCTACCGCGACGCGATCCACCACTTCGTCGACTGCGCCCGCACCGGCGCCGAGCCGCTGATCAGCGTGGAGAGCTCGCGGCACGTGACAGCCGTGCTCGCCGCCGCGCACAAGTCCGCCCGCACCGGACGGCCGGTGACATGTTCGTAGAGAAACCGCCGCACGTGCATCCCACGCGCATGCGGCACATCACTGACGAAGCGCTCCTCGAAGCGCTCGGAACGAGCGGCGTCGCCGAGGCCAGGGCCTGGCGACGGCGACGGCCGGTCCCGGCGGCCCTCGGTGCGGAGGGCGCGGACGCCCTGCTCGGGATCGAGGTCGACTTCCTCGACAAGGGCCACGGCCGCTCGCTGCTGTACGGCTTCCACTACCTGCGCTGGATGTCCCCGCTGATCACGGCCTACGCCGAGACCCGGGACCCCCGCTACGCCGCCGAGTGGGACCGCCTGTTCCGCCAGTGGTACGACGACCGCGACCGGGTCAAGGGTGACTGGCCGGGGCTCGACGTGGTCTGGTATTCGCTCGGCGTCCGCGCCCGCGCCATGTACGTCACCGAGGCGCTGGCCGTCTTCGCGGACGAGCCGGCGCTGAGCGACGAGTGCTGGTTGCGGATGATGAAGACAGTCCTCGGCGGCGCCAGGTGGTCGGCCGAGGAGCACGACGAGTTCCGCCACGGCAACTGGCAGTTCGTCAACGCGTGCGAGCTGCTGCACACGGCCAGGGTGTTCGCCGACCTCCCCGAGGCGGGGCAGTGGGCCGAGGTCGCCATGGCCCGCATCCTGGAGCACCTCGACCGGGACGTGCGCGCCGACGGCGGCCACCACGAGCGCTCGCCCAGCTACCACCTCATGTGCCTGGAGAACCTCGAACGGGCCGTGGCCGTCGAGCCCTCGCTCGCGCGGCACCCGCGCCGCCAGGCCATGTACCGCTGGCTGAGCGTCCTCACGGCGTCCGGCGGCTGGGTGCCACACCTGCAGGACAGCGGCCTGATCTGGCCGGAGGGCGTCGAGCCGGTCGAGGGCTCCCACAACCTGGAGGCCAGCGGCTACGCGACCTTCCGCCACGGCGACTTCCACACCGTCGTCAACTACGGTCCGTACGTCGGGCACGAGCTCGAGCCGCACAGCCACCACGCGGCGCTCGACTTCGTGCTGTCGGGCTGGGGTGTGCCGCTGGCCTGGGAAGGGGGCGGTCCGCCGTCCTACGACGACCCCGGCTACTACGACTGGTACCAGGCGACCAGGGCGCACAACACGCTGCTCGTGCCGGGCGAGGACTACACCGAGGACCGCCGCGCCGCCTGTGACCTGTTCTCCGTCTCCGCGGAGGCCGACGTCTTCGCCGGGCACCACCACGGCTACAGCGCGCGGCATGACCGCGAGATCGTCTTCGTCAAGGGCGATGACCCGTACTGGATCGTCACCGACCGGATCGACGCGGAGGCGGTCTGGCAGGTCCACGGCCTGACGCCGTGGGTGGAGCGCGACGGCGGATTCGCGGGCACCCGTGGCCCGGGCATCCTCGTGGTGCCTCTGGAACCACCCGACGAGGTGCTGTACGGGACGGGTCCGGCCAGGATCCCGGACCCTGCCACCAGGACCGCCGAGTACGGCGAGATCCACTCGCTCGGCCTGAGGCGCGCCGACGGCAGGTTCACCGTCGGCATCTTCCCCTACCGAGACGAGCTCCCCTCTATCCCCGAAGATTGGACGGTTCATGCTGATCGACGCTGACGCGATGCTCGGCCGCTACCCCCGCAGGGAAGCGGGCACGGGCTCGATCACGGAGGCGCTGGACAGAATGGACCGCTTCGGCATCGCGGAGGCCGTGGTCAGCCATACCCTCTCGTGGCTGCACGACCCCGCGACGGGCAACAGGGAGCTGCTCCGCCTGGTGGCCGGCCGGCCCAGGCTGCGTCCCTGCTGGGTGATGCTCCCCGACACCTGCGGCGAGACCGGCACACCGGACGAGTTCGTGACCGCGGCGCTGGAGGGCGGGGTGTGCGCCGTCCGCGCCTACCCCGCCGACCACGGCTACGAACTCGCGGGCGGCGACTGCGCGGCCATGCTCGCCGCCATCGCGGAAGCCGGGCTCCCGCTGCTCGTGGACGCGGCCCAGACCAGTTGGCCCGCCGTCGAGTCCGTCTCCATCGCGCACCCGGAGCTGAAGGTCGTGGTCGGAGCGCTCGGCTACCGCCAGCTGAGGCAGGCGGGCGGGGTGCTCTCCCGCACCGGCAACGTTTACCTGGGGCTGGCCAACCTGTCCTCGCACTGTGGGCTCGAATGGCTCGTCGAGCGGTACGGCGTCCGCCGTCTCGTCTTCGGCACAGGGGCACCGCTCAGGGACCCCGCCGAGGCGGTCACCCGGCTGCTGTGGGCGGAGCTCGACGACGACGCCGTGGCCACCATCGGCGCCGGCACCCTGCTGGGACTGCTGCCCGTGGAGGCGGTGTGAACGCGATCACCTCGGCGCTGTGGCAGCGGCGCCCGCAGACCAGTGTCCGGATCGTCGACGCGCACGCGCACGCCGGCCCCTACAGCCTGTTCTTCATCCCCGAGTCCTCCTCCGACGCGATGGTCAGGGTGATGGACAGGTGCGGCGTGGCGCACGCCGTCATCTCCAGCCACCTGGCGATCCAGCTCGACGCGGCAGCGGGGAACGCCGCGACCGCCGAGGCTGTGGAACGCGCGCCGGATCGGTTCACCGGATACCTGACGATCAATCCCTGGCAGGATCCCGACGGCGAGCTGGACAAATGGAGCGCGGATCCGCGCTTCGGCGGCATCAAACTCCACCCCGACCTGCACGACTACCCGCTCACCGGCAGGCGCTACGCCCGCGTGTGGGAGTTCGCGCAGCGCACCGGCTGCCCGGTGCTCACCCACACCTACGACGGCTCCCCCTACAACGATCTGGCCGCGGTGGACGCCGTCGCGTCGGAGCACCCTGACGCGGTGATCGTCGCAGGGCACGCGGGCGCGACCCCGCTAGGTTTCGAGAAGGCCATCGAGGTGGCGCAGCGGCATCAAGGGGTCATTCTGGAGGTGTGCGGGTCCTTCAACACCGGGCCCGACATCGCCAGGATGGTGCGGGAGGTCGGTCACGACCGAGTCGTCTACGGATCCGACTTTCCCTTCATCGATCTTCGGATCTCCCTGGGGAGGGTAATCTTCAGTGGCCTCGCAGAGGGGGACCAGGCCGCGGTGCTCGGTGCGACGATGACCCGCTTGCTTCAGTGGAGATCTGGACTGGGGTGATCAAGATCATGGATCGGCTGCGTTCGGAATCGCGGCCCAGGGTGACGATCGGGGTCGTAGGGCCGCACGATCTCGTCGAAGAGATCATGATGATCGGCGCCGACCTTCCGGCCGCCGCGGACTGGCGGCTGGTCGGCGCGCCGCATGCCGAGGAGCACGAGACCTACGAGAAGTTCTCGAGGATCGCCGACAGCATCGACGTGGTGCTGTTCACCGGGCCCCTCCAGCACGACCTGGCCAGGCAAGCGGGCGAGCTGCCCGTCCCCGCCACGTTCGTGCCCATGAGCGGGGCCAGCCTGTACGCCAGCCTGCTGCGCGGGGTGCTCAGCCACGGGATCGACCCGTCCAGGGTGAGCATCGACTCGCTGCCCGCCGCCGACGTGGAGGAGGCGTACAGCGAGATCGGCGTTAGCACGGCCGGCGTGCACCTTTCCGAGTACGACCGGCCGGAGTCGGCCCGCCGCTTCAGCGCCTTCCACGAGCAGCTCTACCGCCAGGGTGAGACCACCGCGGCGCTCACCACGATAAGGAGCGTCGCCAACAAGCTGACCGCCGCCGGGGTCCCCGTGCTGCGCCTCCTGCCGACCTCTCACACGTTGCGCATCGCGCTCAACACCGCCGCCCTGCTCGGCACCGGCAGCAGGCTGGAGGACGCGCAGATCGCCATCGTGGTCGTCGAGATCGCCGCCTCCGCCAAGCCCAGTTACTCCGGGCCGGGCAACTACTGGCAGCAGGAGCTGAAGCTGTCGCTGCACCGGTCGCTGCTCGCCGACGCGCGGCTGATGGGCGCCACCGTGGTGCCCCGCGACGACAACAGCTACGTCGTCACCGCCACCGTCGGCGCTCTCGGCCAGGCCACCGAGGGGTTCAGGATGGCGCCGTTCATGGACCGGATCCGCTCCGACGTGGGGGTCGACGTCGAGGTCGGCATCGGGCTCGGCAGCACGGCCCGCGACGCCGACGCCAACGCGCTGGCGGCCGTCGAGAAGGCGCGCAACGCGGGGGCCGCAGCCGCGTACCTGGTCAGTGGCGACGGCACCGTGCTGTCGCTGCCGGTGCGCAGGCGCCGGCGACAGGAGAGCGAGCCCGTCGTCACCACAAAGGCGGCCAAACTGCTTGAACGCCTGATGGAAGGCCTCCACGACGGCGACACGATGGTGGTCGACGCCGAGGTCGTCGCGGACGTGCTGGCGATCTCTCCTCGCAGTGCCCGCCGGGTCCTCCAGAGCCTCGCGGAGGAGGGGCTGGCCTGGCCGATGCCCCCGGTCAAGGGCACCCAGGCAGGCAGGCCCCGTCAGCCGTACCGGCTCGTGAGGGGCTAGGCGCCGGGCCGGAATCCGGCCCGGCGGTACTCGGTGGGAGAGCAGCCGACGTACCGGCTGAACGCGGTCCGCAACGCCTTGGCGCTCGGGTAGCCGGTGTGCGCGGCGATCACGTCCACCGACAGGGTGGAGGTGGAGAGCAGCCGGCGCGCATGCCGCAGGCGCAGGCTCGTCAGGTGGCGCAGGAACGTGGTGCGGCGCTCCTCCGCGAACAGGTGCGAGATGTAGAACGGGCTCGCGCTCACCGCCTCCGCCACCGTCGCCAGGCGGAGCCCGGCGTCGGTGTAATGCTCGGCCATGTACGACTCCGCGAGCGCGAGCACGTCCCTGCGCGGCGGCTCGGGCATCAGCCGCCCGAGCGTCTCGCGCAGCCACATGTGCAGGTAGGAGCGCTCGTGGATGTCGCCGACCGTGATGATGTCCTCGATGGGCAGCCGGGCGCACGCCACGACCCAGTCGGTCGAGCCGTCGGCCAGCCTGGCCCGGTTGGCCACGTCCACGACGAACAGCAACTGCCCGATGAGCCAGTTGCGCAGGGTCTGGGGGTCGGCATCGCGGGCGCACCTGTCGACCCAGCTCGCCAGCAGCCCCGCCGCGCCGTTGCTGTCGCCCGCGCGGACGCGCCTGGTCAGCTCCCGCTCGATCCGTACGGGCGGCGTCGTGGCCACACCGCCGCCGGAGGGCGGTTCGATCACCCGGTCGCCACCGAGCACGAGCTTGTAGCCGTTGACCCGCCGGGCGTCCCGCTCGGCCGCGATCGCGCCCACGCTGGGGGAGCCCAGACTGACGGTGGCGGTCCACGCCGTCTCGCGGACGATCCTGGCCCGTACCTCCTCCGCCAGCGCGGCCGCGTCTGACATCAGCGCGTCGGGATCGGCGCCCGTCAGCAGGACGAGCCACTCCTCCGGCGGCTGCGAGCGGCAGGTCGCCCCCGGGCGGCCGCTGGTGGCCGCGCGCACCGCCTGGTCGGCGTGCTGGAGCTGGCGATGCGCCCACGACCGCCCCCGAGCCTGCTCAGAAACCATGAAGTCGTCGATGTCCACCAGGGCGGCCACAGCGTAGGTCATGCCCCTACTTTAGGCGGACCGAAATTTGACCGTATTCACCAGCGTCCCGATTTTCTCCACCGTGGCCCGCATGGTGTCGCCGTCCTTGAGCGGGGCGATCCCGGCGATGGTGCCGGTCGCGATGAGGTCGCCCGGCATCAGCGTCATCCCGTCGGACAGATCGGCGATGAGCCGCGGGAGGTCGAAGACCATCTGCCTGGTGTTGGCCCGCTGCCTGACCTGGCCGTCCACCTCCAGGGTCAGCTCGAGCGCCTGCGGGTCGGGCACTTCGTCCACCGTCGCCAGGTACGGGCCCGCGGGCGCGAAGGTGTCGAAGCCCTTTGACTGGTCCCACGGCACGTTGCGGGCGATATTGGCCAGTTGCAGGTCGCGGGCCGTCATGTCGTTGATCACGGTGTATCCGGCGACCGCCTCGCGCCACCTCTCGGCCGGCAGATCCCTGGTCACCTTGCCGATGACCACGGCCAGCTCGACCTCGTGCTCCAGATGGCGGGTGCGGGCGGGGGCGATGACCGGGTGGTTGTGGCCCACGAGCGCGGACGGCGGCTTGAAGAACAGCACCGGCTCCGGCGGGACCTCCAGGCCGCTCTCGTCCGCGTGCTCCTGGTAGTTCAGCGCCAGGCAGCAGATCTTCGTGCAGGTGGCCACGGGCGGCTCGAAGATCACCGCGCTCTCGTCCAGCGTGGGGCCGTCATGGCCAGCCACCAGCCCCGTCAGGCGGTCGAGCCCGTACGTATCCAGGGCCGCCACCGGGTCTGATCCGAGATCTGGGCCGAGGCCGGCCAGGCTCACCAGCTCACCGGCCGCGCGCCGGGCCACCAGCTCGACGGGGCCGGAGGGGGTACGCCGAATGCGTCCAAGAAACATGTCCGTAAGCCCATCAAGGGCCAGTGACCTCCACAAGAACCGAAATTTGCGCTTACGACCCGCTTCTTGCTCTCTTTCTTGTCGTCAGGCAATATGTCGCCGTTTGATGGTCGGCATGACCCGGACTCTGGATGCCACGCGCGACCTCTACACCACTGCCCAGCGTTACATCGCAGGCGGCGTCTCGAGCGACGCCCGCCGTACCGCGGGCGTGCCGCTCTACGTGGACAGGGCATCGGGGGCCAGGCTCTGGGACGTCGACGGCAACGCCTACATCGACTACGTGCTCGGCCAGGGCCCCGCGCTGCTCGGTCACTGCCCGCCCGCCGTGGTGGAGGCCGTCACCGCGCAGGTGGCCCGCGGCATCGTCTACTCCGCCCAGCACGCGGCGGAGGCCCGCGTCGCCGAGCAGTTGTGCTCGATGGTGCCTTCGGCGGAACGCGTCCGCTTCAACACCGTCGGCTCCGAGGCCGCGCACGCCGCCTGGCGGCTGGCGCGCGGCTTCACAGGACGCCCCAAGATCCTCAAGTTCGAGGGCCACTACCACGGCTGGCTCGACCCGGTCCTCTACAGCGTGCACCCGTCCCTGGACGACGCGGGCCCGCAGGACCACCCTCGCGCCGTCCCCGGCACCGCGGGCCAGCCACCCGCCGCCGACCTGGTGATCTGCCCCTGGAACGACCTGGACGCGCTCACCCGCCTCATGGAGGAGCACGCGGGACAGATCGCCGCCATCGTCACGGAGCCGGTGCTCTGCAACACCGGCGCCATCGAGCCGGATCCCGGCTACCTCCAGGCGGTGCGCGAGCTGTGCGACCGCCACGGCAGCCTGCTGATCTTCGACGAGATCATCACCGGTTTCCGGCTCGCCCCCGGAGGCGCGCAGGAGTACCTCGGCGTCAGCCCCGACCTGTCGGTCTTCGGCAAGGCGATGGCGGGCGGCATGCAGGTGTCCGCGCTGGCGGGGCGGGCATTTGTGATGGACGCCATCTCCTCGGGCAAGGTCGCGCACGCGGGGACGTTCAACTCGCAGCCCGTCGGCATCGCCGCCGCCGAGGCCACCCTCCGCATCCTGGACGAGCAGCGCGAGGAGGTCTACGGCACCCTCTACGCCCGGGGCCGGCAGCTCATGAGCGGCCTGCGCGAGGCCGCGGCAAGGGCGGGTGTCCCGATGCTGGTGGACGGGCCCGGGCCGGTCTTCCAGACGTACTTCACCGACCAGTCCGCGGTGCGCGACTACCGCGACTTCGCCAGGACCGACCGCGCCATGATGGCCCGCCTACACGCCGCGCTGCTCGACCGCGGGGTCAACATGGTGCCGCGCGGACTGTGGTTCCTGTCCACCGCTCACACCGAGGCGGACGTCGCCGCCACCGTCGAGGTCTTCGAGGACGCGCTTCGATCCCTTCCGCTCGGTTGAGATCACCAGTGCCACGCCGACCAGGATGACCAGGCCGCCGGCGACCACCTGGGTCGTGAGCGGCTCGTGCAGCACGAGCGTGCCGAGCGCGACCGCCACGGCCGGGTTGACGTAGGCGTAGGTGGAGACCAGCGAGATGGGGGCGTTGCCCAGCAGCCACGAGAACGCGGTGAAACCGATCAGGGACCCCACCAGGACCAGGTAGGCCAGCGCCACCCAGGATCTGGTGGTGACGGCCGACACGTCGAGCCGCTCACCGAACCCGGTGCCGAGCACCAGCAGCCCGGCACCACCCACGACCATCTCGATCACGCTGGTGGCGAGCGCGTTGGCGGGCATCTCGATCCTGCTCGACAGGAACGAGCCCACGGCCCATGACACCGAGGCGAGCAGCACGACCACGATCCCGACGCCACTGCCGCCCTGGGCGCCGGTCAGCGACAGCGCCCCGACCCCTACGAGCCCGACCAGCACGCCCGCGAGCGTGAGCACCTTGGGACGGTCGCGCACGGCGAATCTGAACACGACCAGCCACAGCGGCACCGAGGCCACCAGGAGCGCGGACAGGCCCGTGGAGATGTACTGCTCGGCCACCGCCAGCAGCCCGTTGCCCGTGGTCAGCAGGAGTACGCCCGCGAGAGCCGCGCCGAGGGCCTGCCTGCGCGACATCTTGAACGCCGCCGGCCCTGACCGCACCAGCAGGAAACCGGCGAGCAGGGCGGCGGCGGTGATGAACCGCAGAGCCGCGCTGAGCATGGGCGGGATCGACTCGATCGCGATGCCGATCCCGAGATACGTCGAACCCCACACCACATAGACGATCGCCAAGGCGCCCCAGACCATGAGCGCGCGACTGTCAGTGGTGTTCGCCTTCATGACTGATGACAATACAGGTCGGCACTGACGTATTCCGGCGGGTATCGGACCGGGCTGTGACAATTCCCCAACGCCGACAACGCCGCCGCCCTGCCCACTGTGGCGTCGGCCTGGCCTTCGAGGCCGAGCGTCCACCGCGGCCGCGGGGTCCCCGGCATCGTGGTCGTCGACTCGCGCAGTCAGGAGAGCTGGGACCAGGGCCACATCGAGGGCGCCGCACACAACGGCGTCACCCGTGCCGCCCGGTGTCCGACATCGTCTGCGCCTGCCGAGTGGGCCGCACAACGTCCTCAAAGGCTCACTGAAGGGCCTTGCGGCAGTGCGGGTATACGGAGGACGTCCCGAGCCGCCAGCGGCCCGCACAGACCCGCAAAGCGCAGCAAATCAGCCCGAAACCGGCCGGATCGCTACCACGGATCCCGCCTCCCGAGCGGCAAGGGCTCCCCGAGGCACATGGTGTTGGATGAAACCGCGCCACCGCGGCCAGAAACGCGCACACCGAACGAGCGACTCAACGCGCTCGAATAATTTGGCGCCCCCGTCCGAATCTTGTCGATCGGGGGCGTCCGAGAACATACCCGCATCTACACGGGTCAACCAATAACTTCACTGGAGTCAATGTGTGAGTTCGCAAAGATGACATTGGTTGTCAATATCATCGTCTCCCCCAGGTCACGACAAAGCCCTCAATCGCCTCACAAGGCGCCGTAACGGCGCTCAGCCCCGTGCGGGTCAGCGAGCGTCTCCCTGGAGGCCCTGAGCCCTGTGTGGCGGGTGGCGTGTCGTTGGCTCCGCCGTACAGGATGGGTGGGGGGTTTCAAACCGAGAGCCCGCCGTATGAAGACGACGGGCCTGATCACGGCACTCACCCAATGGGTGACTCAGCGCGGGCCGAGCTTCTCGACAATCAGTCGATACAGCTGGCGCGGACGCCCCGGCTGCGGGGTGCGGTTCGGCGGGAGCGGCCACGCGAGTCCCTCGTCAACCAGCGTGCGCAGCAACCGCCGAGCCGTGCGAGGCGTGACCCCCAGCATCTTGCCCGCCCCCTCGGCGTCGACCACAGTGTCTCCGCCCTCCAGCTTGGCCGCCAGCCGGGCCAGCACCTCCACTCCCTTGGGCTTCAGCGCGGCGGATCCGGTCGGTGGCATGCGCGGGGCAGGGATGAGCGCGCGCCCCTCGCGATCCACCGCGAACCCCTGCGCCTGCTTGCCCGCCTGCGTGCGGGCCAGCGCCGCCCGGGCGTGCGACTCCGCGTCGTGCGTCGTGCGCCCCATGCCCACGCCGACCTCGACCGCCAGCCCCAGCTCGTCCCTGATCCTGGCCGCGAACGGCAGCACCCTGAACCCGTCCGTCGCCGCCACGATCGAGCCCCTGGTAGCGGTAACCAGGTAGCTGTGATCGTCGATGGGCCAGACGGTGGCGTTCATCCGGTTCGCCTCCTGGACCAGGAGCCGGTGCAGCGACAGCCGTAGCTCGTCGCGCCAGTAGCGGGGCGCGGCGCGGCGCACGGGCTCGCGCAGCGTCGGCACCTCCACCAGCACCACGGTCAGCTGCGACTCCTCCAGCCGGTGATGCGCGCCCAGCAGCGCGGCCGTGTGCAGCGCCGTGCGTACCGCGCCCGAGGTCGGCCTGATCCTGATGACCGGCACGCCCGCCGCGTGCAGGCGCTCGGCCACCGAGGGCAGGCACGTCAGCGCCCCCGAGGTGGCGCCCTGCCTGACCAGGCGCTCGTGGTAGGCCGCGATCGTGCCGGTGGCGCCCGGCTCGTCGCGGCTGTGCACGTCCGAGGCGGGGATGCCGAGGTCGGTGTAAGCCTCCTCCACATCGGCCCTGCTCACCACGTCGATGCTGACCCGCTGGGGGTCGATGCGAGGGTCGAGCGCGGCCTTGGCCAGCGCCGCCACCAGTGCTGCTCCACCGAGTTGGACGTACGTCGCGGGCATCGTCAGCACGCCGGAACGCCTGGCCAGGTCATAGGGGACCGGGCTGGCGAACAGGCATGCGTCGACTCCGGGACCGAGCCGCGTCACCTTGTCGGGCGCCTCCTGCTCGTCGCGGTACGCGGCCGCGACCAGGCGACACGGCAGCGGCGCCGCGGCGTGACCCATCAGCATGACTCGCTCGACCAGGTCGTGGGGTCCGACCACGCCGATGGTGAGGTCCGGTGTCATAGCGCCCGGGCGTGACACTCGGGGAGTTTCTTCGGCCCTATCGACCAATGTTCGTCCCATCCAGCCGTCCGTTGCAATGCTCTCTTTTGGAACGATCGCTCGCGGGGGCCGTAATGTCACGCCCGACTTTTCCGGAAAGCCGTTGAGGTTGACCGCCCGACAAGATGTCCTAGCAGCTCAACGAGGTTTTTCTGGCGCTTTTTAGCGCTCTGAAATCTCTCGTGTAATGTCCGCGCCGAGCGCGCGCATTCGGGCGGCGAGATGCGCGTGCCCGCGATCGATGAGGTATCCGGAGTCGATCACGGTCTCCCCCTCGGCGGCGAGCCCGGCGAGCACCAGGGCGATGCCGGAGCGCAAGTCGTGGGCCGTCACCTGGGTCCCGGTCAGCGGCGTACTGCCGCGCACGACGGCCCGGCTGCCGTCGACCTCGACGTTCGCGCCCATCTTGTTCAGCTCTCCGGCCAGGGCGAACCTGCCGTCGAAGATGCGCTCGTGGATGTAGCTGGTGCCGTCGGCGAGCGCCGCGACGGTCATCATCGGGGACTGCAGGTCGGTGGCGAAGCCGGGGTAGGTGTCGGTGATGATGTTGATCGGCCGCAGGGGGCCCTCGCACCGCACGTGCAGCACGGCGCCCTGGCGGGCGAACTCGACGCCCATCTGCTCCAGCTTGTAGCGGACGACCCCGAGGTCGAGCCCCGTGCCCACGAGGCTCAGCTCGCCCCCGGTGATGGCCGCGGCCATCGCGAACACGCCGGCGTCGAGCCGGTCGGGCATCACCGTGTGCTCGACGGCGTGCAGTTCGTCCACACCCTCCACGGTGATGAACCCCGTGCCGCCGCCGCTGATCCGCGCGCCCATTTTGGTGAGCATGTCGATGACGTCGAGCACCTCGGGCTCCAGCGCCGCGTTCTCGATCACCGTCGTGCCCTTGGCCAGGGCGGCGGCCATGATGAGGTTCTCGGTGCCGGTGTGTGACGGGGTGTCGAGATAGAGGGTCGCGCCGGTCAGGCCGGACGCCTTGACGTGGATGACGGTGTCGCCCTCGTCCACGATGGCGCCCAGCCGTTTGTAGCCGAGGTAGTGGAAGTCGAGATTGCGGCTGCCGAGGTTGCAGCCGCCGACGCCCTCCACGATCGCCTCGCCCAGCCGGTGGAGCAGCGCGGGGGTGAACAGGACCGAGCCGCGGAAACGCCTGGCGATGGCGGCCGGCAGTACGGGGCTGTTCACCCTGGAGGCGTCGATGACCAGCGTGCGCTCGGACTCGTGCAGCTCGACGTACGCGCCGACGGACTCGGCCAGCTCGACCGCGCGGCGGACGTCCTCGATGATCGGCACGTTGCGCAGGACGGTGCGGCCCTTGGCGGCGAGCAGAGCCGCACCGATCATGGGTAGCACGGCGTTCTTCGCGCCCTGGATGAACGCGGTTCCACGCAGTGCGTTGCCACCGCGCACGCGGTAACGGACCATTTCGTGCGGCTCCTTGAAATCAACGGTGAGGCTTGATCGGGCCAACAGTAGTCGCTAACACCACATGACCCAGCCGAATCATCCGCTAAAGGAAGCCCCCGTGACGCGCTCATATGCTTCTAGGTATCGCAGCCTCGTGCGCTCGACCACATGGTCAGGAAGGAGCGGTGGGGGGTTTCCGGAGGATTTGTCCCATCCTGATTCGGGCGACAGCAGCCAATCGCGTACAAATTGCTTGTCAAAAGAAGGCTGCGCGCGGCCGGGTTGCCATTGGTCGGCCGGCCAGAATCGCGACGAGTCGGGCGTAAGCACCTCGTCGCCCAGCGTCAGCACCCCATCGGCGTCCCAGCCGAGCTCGATCTTGGTGTCGGCCACGATGATGCCGCGCTCGCGGGCGATCTCCGCGCCGCGCGTGTAGACGGCCAGGGTGATCCGCCGAAGCTCCTCGGCGGTCTCCTCGCCGACCTCCTGGACGACCTGCTCGTACGAGATCGGCTCGTCGTGCTGCCCCTGGGGCGCCTTGGTGGACGGTGTGAAGATCGGCTCGGGCAGCCGGGAGCCGTCCTCGAGCCCCTCCGGCAGGCGGACGCCTGAGACAGTGCCGTCGGCGCGGTATTCGTTCAGCCCGCCACCCGCGAGGTAGCCCCGCGCCACGCACTCGACCTGCACCATTTGCAGCGGCCTGCACAGCACGCTGCGGGCGTCGTCACCGGGTGCCACGACATGGTTGGGCACGACGTCCTTGAGCTGGTCGAACCACCACAATGACATCTGCGTGAGGATGGCCCCCTTGTCGGGGATGTCGGGCTCGAGCACGTAGTCGAAGGCCGAGATCCGGTCGGAGGCGACCATCAGCAGCAGGCCCTCGTCGGTCTGGTAGAGGTCGCGTACTTTGCCGGAGTGCACGTGCTTCATCGGGCGATGTCCGTCCTGTGGAAGGAGCCGCGCAGCTGGATCCTGCCGACGAGGTCATAGGCGGCCTGGCGCGCGCTCTCCTGGTCGGGCCCGTGGCCGACCACGTTGAGGACCCGCCCGCCGTTGGAGACCACGTCGTCGCCCTGCCGCCTGGTGCCGGCGTGGAGCACGTACGCGTTCCCGGTCTCCTGCAGCCCCGTGATCACGTCGCCCTTGACCGGCGCCTCAGGATAGTTTTCCGACGCGATCACCACGGTCACGGCTGAGCCGCCCTTGAACACCGGGTCGAGCCCCAGCTCGCCCGTCGCGCTCGCCATCAGCAGCCCACCCAGCGGCGTCTCCAGCCGGTCGAGCAGCACCTCCGTCTCCGGATCGCCGAAGCGCGCGTTGAACTCGACGACCTTCGGCCCCTTCGAGGTCAGAGCCAATCCCACGTAGAGCACGCCCTGGTAAGGCAGCCCGCGCCGGGCCAGCTCACCGATCGTCGGGTGCACGACCTCCCGCATGACCTGGTCGGTGAGCCCCTCAGGCGCCCAGGGGAGCGGTGTGTAGGCGCCCATGCCGCCGGTGTTGGGGCCCTCGTCGCCGTCGTAGGCCCGCTTGAAGTCCTGAGCGAGCTGCAGCGGCACGGCGGTGCTCCCGTCGCACAGCGCGAACAGCGACACCTCGGGCCCGTCGAGGAACTCCTCGATCACCACCCGCTCGCACGCCCGCGCGTGCGCCAGCGCCTTCTCCCTGTCCTTGGTGACGACCACGCCCTTGCCGGCGGCCAGCCCGTCGTCCTTGACCACGTAGGGGGCCCCGAACTCGTCGAGGGCGGCGGCCGCCTCCTCCTCCGTGACGCACGTCCTGGCCCGCGCCGTCGGCACGTCGGCCGCCTGCATGATCTCCTTGGCGAACGTCTTGGAGCCCTCGATCATGGCGGCATCTCTCGACGGCCCGAAGCAGGCGATGCCCGCGTCGCGCACGGCGTCGGCCGCCCCCGCCACGAGCGGCGCCTCCGGCCCCACCACCACGAGATCGACCCGCAGCCGCAAAGCCAGCTCGGCCACCTGCCCGGGGTCGAGCGGATCGACGGGGTGAACGGTCGCCACCTCCTCGATGCCCGCGTTGCCTGGGGCACAGTGGAGCTCGCTGACCTGGGGATCGAGCCTGAGTGAACGGCACAGGGCGTGCTCACGCCCTCCGGAACCAATGACTAGAACGCGCACGCGGTCTATTGTCGCAGGCCCGCCGCCCGGCACACGCGAGGGTGCACGGGCACACCAATCGCCGGAATAGCACAGGAACTTTGTCGAGTTCTACCTGAGTCGAGAGCGTCCCTGCGAGTATCGTCAAGTAAGTTCACCCGTCTGTGGTAAGTTAGGGCGGCTTCGCGGCGTCCCCATGCGATTGGAGGTGGTCCGGGATGAATCCTGGTGATCCCAGCAGTACGTGCTCGCCCACGTACACCGTGCATACCCCCGACCACTCCAATCCGGCAGCCTGATCGTGCCTCCGCGCATTCTGTGAGGTGACTTTTCGTCGCGCGTGGAGCGTGCCAGGTCGGGCGGAAAGGGACTGCCATGCGCTCGTCCACGCTTTTCCGTCGCATCAACCGTCACCCTGTTCGTCCGCGTACCACGCTCCAGCTCGCCGAGCCGATGCGTGAGGTCTGCGTGCCCCCCGGTGACTCCATCGTCGAGTACGGCGCCTACGTCCAGGGCAAGAAGGTCGCCGCCTCCGGCATCGTCGAGGCGCTCGACCTCGTACGCGAGCACAACGAGACCTCCGACGGCGCCAAAGCGTTCGTCTGGGTGGGCCTGCACGAGCCCGAGGCTCCCGGGGTGGAGTGGCTCTCCGAGGTGTTCGGGCTGCACCCGCTGGCCGTCGAGGACGCCGTCAAGGCCCATCAGCGCCCCAAGGTGGAGCGGTTCGGCGAGTCGCTGTTCATGGTGCTCAAGACCGTCTCCTACCTCGACCACGACGAGCTGACCGCCAACAGCGAGATCATCGCCACCGGCGAGATCATGGTGTTCCTCGGTGTGGACTTCGTGGTGACGGTGCGCCACGGCGAGCACTGCCCCCTCACCGTTGTCCGCGAGCGCCTCGAGGACAAGCCCAAGCTGATGAACCGCGGCCCCGCCGGCGTCCTGCACGCCATCGCCGACCACGTCGTCGACCAGTACCTCCAGGTCGCCGACCTCATGCAGCTCGAGCTGGAAGAGGTCGAGGCCACGGTTTTCGCCGACGTCAGCTCCCGCGACATCAACCGGATCTACCAGCTCAAGCGGGAGATGCTGGAGATGAAGCGGGCCGTCACCCCACTGCTCTCCCCGCTGTCCGCATTGCCGCAGCGCCGTGTCATCCCCTCGGAGATGCGCGAGTACTTCCGGGACGTCGGCGACCACCTCTCCCGGGTCTGCGAGCAGGTCGAGTCCTCTAACGAACTGTGCAGCTCGATCCTGCAAGCCGCCCTCGCCCGTTCCAACGCGCTGGCCAACGAGGACATGCGCAAGATCTCCTCCTGGGTAGCCATCCTGGCCGTGCCCACGATGATCGCCGGGATCTACGGCATGAACTTCGACTTCATGCCGGAGATCCACCAGGCCTGGGGCTACCCCGCGGTGCTGGCCGTCATGGTCACCGCCTGCGTGCTCCTGCATCGGGGCTTCCGCAGGAACGGCTGGCTCTAGACCCCCACCGGCTTCAGCGGGCCTACAGGCTCAGGCAGCTCCAGCCCCCGCTCCCGCCAGAGCTCCCGCATCCGATCGGGATAGTCGGTGACGATCCCTGCCACCCCCAGGTCCAGCATCCTCGCCGCCAGGCCGGTCTCGTTGACGGTCCAGACCGCCACGTCGAGCCCGGCGGCGTTCGCCTGGGCCATCAGCGCCTCGTCCACCATGATGTGCTCGGGCGAGAGCGTGGTCGCTCCGGCGTCGCGGGCCGCGGCCGGTATGTCGTCGCCCAGGTCGTCGTGCCAGTGCAGGGTGTCCAGCTCGATCAGCGCGAACCGCCGCGTGCCCGGGGCTAGCCCGGCGGCATGAGTGAGGATCCGCCAGTCGAAGCTGAGGATGGCGACGTTGCCGAGCCTGCCGTGCCGGTCGAGCTCCTCGACGACCAGCTCGGTGAAGAGCTCGGGGTCGGGCGTCAGCTCCGGCCTGGTGGGGTCGGACTTCAGCTCGACGTGCAGCCGTACGCCCTCCGCCTCGTAGGCGTTCACCAGCCCCAGCACCGCGCCGAACGTCGGCATCCTGGTCTCGGGCATGGGGACCTGCGTCAGCGCGAACGGGTCGTCGGGATGGCGCGGCAGCCGTACGCCCACGTCGAGCGTGCGCAGCTGCGCCAGCGTGAGTGCGTTGATCGGCTTTCCGACGTACGGGAACAGCGGATCGCCTGCCTTGATCGGCCGCCGGTCGGCACTGGTCACGGCGGAGACCGTGAGGTCGTGCGTGAGCACGAGGCGGCGATCGGCAGTGAGGGCGACGTCGAGCTCGAGCGCGTGGACGCCGAGCTCCATCGTGCGGCTCATCCCCGGCAGGGTGTTCTCCGGCCAGAGGCCCCGAGCTCCCCGGTGACCATGTATCTCAACGCGCACAACGGGGACACTACCTGGCGCGGGGCACGACTCGGCGATGCCACGCCGTGTCCTTTTTATCCTGCTACGCCCCGGTCGACAGTCAGGGGCAGACCATAAGCTGGGCATCATGACGGAGGTTCTCAAAACTGCCCATCCCGCAACAGTCCGGGCTTGGGTGGACGGCTGGGTGATCTCCCGCAACGCCCCTCGCCCCGTGCTCGAGACATGGGGCCTGCGGGTGGACGTGGGCCTCCCCGGCCACGTGGCCCGCCACATCGTGACCGCTCCGACGCCTGGGATCCTCCACCATCTGACCAGCACCATCACCACGCCGGGCACGTGGCTGAAGCTCTGCGCCTCCGCCTCCACCGTCGCCCCGCTCCTACCGGCGCGGTGGGTCGTCCAGGATCCGGAGTTCATGATGACGGTGTCCCTGACCCGCAGGACGCCCCGAGTCCCCTCCGGTTACACGCTCGCCGTCACGACCCGTGCCGGCGTCACGGCGGCCCGCCTGCTGACGGCGGCGGGCGAGGTCGCCGCCAGAGGCCAGTTCGCGCTGGCGGGCCGGACGGCGGTCGTGGACCAGGTGGAGACGGCGGGCAACCACCGCCGCCGCGGGCTCGGCACGGTGGTCATGCAGACCCTGGCGTCCACGGCCGCGTCGATGGGGGGACGAACGGGCGTGCTGGTGGCCACGGCGGCCGGACAGGCCCTCTACGAGACCCTCGGCTGGACCCTCCACACCCCGATGACCGCCGCCGTCCTGAATCCCTGACCCCCGGCCCGCACGGGTCCTTCGAAGAACAAACGGACGGTGCGGGGCGGAGGTCCCTTGGGACGCCCTACCACCGGCGTCGGTGCGGCGTGCGGGCGTGGGGCGGAGATCCGCCGCCTGAGTGGTTACTCCTTGAGGCTGCGGAGCATCGGGGGGTGGAGGAGCTCGGCGGGGCCGCGGCGGAAGAGCTTGGCCGGGCGGCCACCGTCCCGGGTCGTCGTGCCGCCCGTCTCCACCAGGAAGCCCTCCGCCTTGGTGACCTTCCTGTGGAAGTTCCTGGGATCCAGCGACCGGCCCCAGACTATTTCGTAGACGCGGCGCAGATCCGCCACCGTGAACTCCGGCGGGCAGAAGGCCGCGCCCAGCGACGTGTACTCGAGCTTGGCCCGCGCGCGCTCGATGCCGTCCTGCATGATGCGGCGGTGGTCGAAGGCCATGACCGTGAGGGAGTCCACCGGCTGCCAGCTCATGTGGGCCTTCTCCGACGCCGGAAGGTCCGGGGCCAGGCCCAGGTAGGCGACGCTCAGGACTCTCTGGCGGGGGTCCCGGTCCGGGTATCCGTACGTCTGAAGCTGCTCGAGGTGGACCGGCGCACCCGGGAGGCCGGCTCGCTCCGCGAGGATGCGCTGGGCGGCGGCCGGGAGGTCCTCGTCCAGCTGGATGAAGCCTCCCGACAGGGACCAGCGGCGGAGGAACGGCGGGTTGTCGCGGCGCCACACCAGAGCGCTCAGAGCCTGGTTTCGGACGGTGAGCACGACCAGGTCGACGCTGACCGGCACGCTCGGGACCATGCAGGCACGTTACACGCTGTCGCATGTACGGAGCGAACTGTGGGGAACCCCGGCCCTACGTCACGATGCGTACGTGTAACGGCTCCGTCGTCGCCTGCCCCGACGGGGCCTTGACGGTGATCTCGACCGACTCGCCCGTGGGCACCTGCGTCCAGTCGAAGGGCACCCACGCCGTGGACATCCCCTCGGGCAGCTCCTCGATCGGCTGCTCGTCCAGCCACCCCACCGCCGACACCACCAGATCCTTGGTGCCCCCCGACCACGTGATGGTGATGGTGCTGTCCTTGAAGTTGTAGCCGCGCACCTCCACCCCATCCTGGACGTCACGGCCTCGCCTGATGGCGTCCACCGCGATCGGGCGCCGCCAGTCGGTGGTGATCTCCTTTTCGAGGGAGGGAGTCCCGCATGTCATGAAGTCGCTCCACATATAGGAGACGACCTTCTGGACATAACGCCCCGCCATCGTGACGGCCTGGTCCAGGCGCTTCTTGTCCGTCTTGCCCCGGGTGCCCTGCGGGGCGCACGGCTCCTTGCCCGACGGCTCGAACGCCTCGACGTTCGCCCACAGGTCCACCTGGTAGCCGGCCTTGACCATCTCCTCGCGGGCCACCGACATCTCGCGGTAGTAATCGCGCGTGGAGCCGTGGTACGCCGTCCCGTACGTCGACTCCCCCACCACCGGCCGCAGCCGCTCGTCCACCTCGTCGTCGCGCTGGTCCGGCCAGAACAGCCCCACCTTGCCGGTCCCCCGGCTGTCCTGCGGCGCGATGATGCCGACCCCCGTCTTGGCCAGCGCCTTGAACCCCTCGGCCACCTGCTTGGGCGTCTGCCCGAAGGGCACCCGCTTGCGCGCGTCCAGGTAGGGACTGATCAGGATGGGCTTGCCCGGCAGCTCCTGCTCGACGATCGTGTGCTGGTCGGCGTACACCTCCAGCGTCGGGTTCGTGGCCAGGGTGGCGGCCATCTGCACCTCGAACGGCTGGTAGATGCCCCCCAGCGATTCCCGTTCGCCGAAGCGCACGCCGTAGTCCTGCAGGATGCGCCGCGTCAGCGTGGTCAGCGCGGGCAGGTGCTTCTTGTACGCCCTGGTCGGCATGTTCGGGTCGCGCGGCGCCAGCGGCAGCGCCGGGAAGATGCGCATGCCGAACTGGTCGCCCAGGTCGAGCAGCTCGTTCAGGCTGTCCTTGTCCGACCCGGCCACCAGGATCATGTCGTACGAGGTGGCCTTGCTGGAGAAGTCACACGTGGCGTCGTCCGAGCCGTCCGGCTGGGTGATGATCCGGTAGTAGATCCGGTTGCCCGCCTTGATGCTGTGCTCCATCTCGGGGCAGCGGAGCAGGCCGGCGCCGAACGACTCGTCCGTGCGGTAGACGTACGTGCGGCCGACCCGGTTGCCCGGGTTGGCCTTGCGCAGGTCCCGCTCGGCCGCGTCGTGGCAGGTCAGCCCGTCCTCCTGGCACGCCTTGTAGAGCGAGTCGAGCTCCCCTTCCCTGGTCAGGATCTCGCCCGCCTGCGAGACGGTGCGGAACTGCAGACCGTACCCGATCCTGATGATCGTGTCGCCGCCCACGTCGTGGATCTCCTCCAGCTGGCTGCGCCAGGTGCAGGGGTTCGACCTGGGAGTGATCCAATAGCCGGTCACGGCGTACGGGGCCCGCTCCTTGGTCTCGAACGTTCCACAGGGGTCGGTGAACTTCGTCACCTTCGGCGTTGGCGCGGCCTGCGTGGGCTTGGGCGTATGCGAAGCCGCAGTCGGAGGCTTGTCCGACGAGGACGGCAGGACGATGATCACGGTGGCGACCACGGCCAGGACTGCAAGGCCAGCGGCCACGAAGAGCCAGCGCACGTTCAGACCGCCCTTGATGATTACCGCTGATGATTACCGCTTGACCCCGGCCCAGGACTCCAGCTGGGCCACGAAGCGCTTGGCCGAGTTGGGCCAGTGGTGGTTCGCGCGGGCGGCCGCGTAGCCGCGCGCGCCCTGCGCCCGCCGCTCGCGTACGTCGTCGCGCAGGGTCAGCACGGCCTGGGCGACGGCCTTGGGGTCCTCCCAGGGCACCACGACGCCGCTGTCATAGCGTTCCACCAGCTCGACGGCGCGCGGCGACGGAGTCGTGATGACGGGGATGCCGTGCGCCATGTACTCCACGATCTTCGTGGGCATGGAGTGGCGGTAGTTGGGCTCGTCGTGCAGCAGCGACAGCCCGGCCAGCGCGCCGTCGAGCCGCTTGAGCGCCTCGTCGTTGGGCATGAAGTCGCGCCACTCCAGCAGGCCCTCTGAGACGGCCTGGTTGAGCATGGGACGGCTCTGCGGGTCGGCGTACCCGATCAGCTCCACGGCCACGCGGTACGGCTGCAGCAGCTTCGCCACCTCGACGGCCTCGATCACGCCCCGGGCCTTGGACAGCCACCCGAGGTAGACCACCCGGTCGTCGCCGGGAGGCGTCACGGAGTCGGGCACCCAGGTCTCGTTGGGCACGATCAGGTGAGCGTCCTTGAACCGGCCCGCGTACGCCGTCTCGGCCAGCAGCAGGTGCATGCGGCGCTCGGCGGTGCCCTCCAGCATGCGGGCGAGGAACCGCGCGGGAGGCCGCAGCGGCGCGGGCAGCCACGGCTTGAGCGAGAGCGTGGCAGGGGTGTCCTCGTGCACGTCCCACACCACGGGCGGCCGGTTCCGCACGCCCCAGACGGCGAACAGCAGCTCGGGGTCGTGGATGAGGACGAGGTCGACCTTGTCTCGCATGCGCTTGAACAGCCGCCTGGCGGCCCACACGGCCGCCACCCGCTTGCGCTGCGCGGCGCGAGGGAGGTCCACGCCGGTGACCCAGGGTCTCGGCACGACGCCGTGCGCGGTGAACGACGCGGCGTACGTGACCTCATGACCGGCATCCACAAGGGCACGAATCTGCCTGTGCAGGATTCGAGCGTCCTCGGGGTTATGCACCACCGTCATGACGAGCACGTTCACTGCGTGCAGCCCTCCGTCGCTAGAGCCGCTCGACCCGTTCACCCTCGGTGAGCACACCGCGGGTGTCCAGCACGAGCCTGGCCTGCGCCTGGACCATGTCGAGGTCGAACGCGGCGTGCTGCTGCATCAGCAGCGTCACGTCCGCGTTGATCACGGCCTCGGCCAGATCCTCCTCACGCGGCACCGCGGTGCCGTCGACAGCCCACTCCTTGACGTACGGGTCCGCGAACGAGAGGTCGGCGCCCAGCTCCAGCAGCGCACGCGCCACAGGGAGCGCCGGGGTCTCGCGTTCATCAGCGATATCCGGTTTGTAGGTGACGCCGAGCATAACGACTCTGGCGCCGTTTACGGGCTTTTTATGCCTGTTCAGTAGACGCTGAACGCGGGCCACCACGTACGACGGCATCCGCTCGTTGATCTCCTGCGCCAGCTCCACGAACCTGAACGGGTAGCCCAGCTTGCGCACCGTGTACGACAGGTACGACGGGTCGACGGGGATGCAGTGCCCACCGACGCCGGGACCCGGCAGGAACTTCTGGAAGCCGAACGGCTTGGTCGCCGCAGCCTCGATCGACTCCCACAGGTCGATCCCGAGCTCGTCGCAGAAGATCGCCATCTCGTTGACGAGAGCGATGTTGACGTGCCGGTAGGTGTTCTCGAGCAGCTTGGCCATCTCCGCCTCACGAGTGCCGCTGACCGGCACCACCTGCTCGATGAACTGCCCGTAGAACGCCGTGGCGCGGTCGCGGCAGATCGCCGTGTACCCGCCCACGACCTTGGGCGTGTTACGCAGCCCGAACTTGGGATTGCCCGGGTCGATGCGCTCAGGCGAGAAGGCGAGGTAGAAGTCCTCGCCCGCGACGAGCCCCGAGCTCTCCAGCAGCGGCCTGGCCACCTCGTCGGTGGTGCCCGGCCAGGTGGTGGACTCGAGCACGACGAGCGTGCCCTTGCTCAGGTTGCGGGCGACGGCCTTGGTGGCGCCCTCCACGGCGGACAGGTCCGGGCGGTGGTCCTCGTCCAGCGGGGTAGGCACGCATATGACGATCGTGTTGCTTCTGGCCAGCACGGTCTCGTCGAGCGTGGCGCTGAACCCGTTGGCCAGCATGTGCTCGAGGTCGGCGTCGGTCAGGTCATCGATGTATGACTGCCCGGCGTTGAGTGCGTCGACCTTGGCGGGGTCGACGTCCAGGCCGACGACCCGCAGGCCGGCGTTCACCGCCTCCTTGGCGAGGGGCATGCCGACGTAGCCGAGGCCGATGACAGCCAAGTCGATTTCTGTCACAGCAGTGCCTTTGGGAGCCGGAAACAACACTTCATGGTGGCAAAGGTTATCTCAAGTCCACCTAGCTCACGCCTAATGCGACCGAACCCGTCGGAAGTGACAGCCAACATGAAGGTCATCATTAGGTAAGCGAGCGGTATAGAGCTTGGTAAGTCTCGGCAACGCGGCTCCAAGTCCGCTTGGCCGCCACTTCCGCCCGTCCTGCCTCACCCATCTCAGCGCGCCGGGAGGGGTCCTCCCGGAGCACGGCGATGGCCTTGGCGAGTTCGGCCGGATCGCCCGGCGGGACGAGGAGACCGGCGCCGTCGGAGCCGACGAGCTCGGACAGCGCGGGCAGGTCGCTGAGCACGACAGGCTTGCCGAGCGCCATCGCCTCGACGGGTTTCAATGGCGTAACAAGTCGGCACACCCGCAGATCCTCGCGCGGGCACGCGAAGATGTCGATGGCGTCCTGCGCCTGCAGCGCCTCGTCGGGTCCGACCCGGCCCGGCAGGACGGCGTCGTCGAGGCCCAGCTCGCCGACCAGCTCCAGGAGGTTCTCGCGCTCGGCGCCGTCGCCCACGATGAGCACCCGCACCGGCGTGCCGTCGTCACGCAGCAGCGCCGCGGCCCGCAGCAGGGTGGCGAACCCCTCGTAGGCCACGATGCTGGACACGGAGCCGACGACGATCTCGCCGGGCGCGATGCCGTACGCGTCCCTGAACGACGCTCCGTCGTAGTGGGCGGTCAGCAGCGAGTCGTCCACGGCGTTGGGCGCCAGGTGGATCCTCTCCCGAGGCACGCCACGCTCGACGATCTCCGTGGCCATGGTCTCGGCCAGCGTGACCACGGCGTCGGCCTCGCGCATGAGGAACGCCTCGCGCTCGCGCTGGAGCACGTGCCGCTGGCTGCCCACGCGGATCGGGTCGCGGGAGGCCCAGGTCTCCTCCAGGAAGCCGCGTACCTCGTAGACGAACGGCGTGCCCGTCCTGTCGCGTACGGCGTGGGCCACGGAGCCGTTGCGGTGGTCGGTGGCGGCGTGCAGGACCTGCGGTTTGAGCTGGGTGACCAGCTTGGTGACCGCGTCGGCGCCCTTGATCATGCGCCCGCGCATCTCGAACGGCATCTCGCCGTGCCCGTCGGGCAGCAGCCGGTAGTAGGGGACGCCGTCGATCTCCTCGAACGGCGGCGCGCCCGCGTGCCCCTGCAGCATCGGCCAGCCCCAGCTCGAGACCACGTGCGGGTCGAGCCCCGCGGCCTTCTGCGAGGTGACGATGCGGTGGGTGCGGACGGTGTAACCGGCCTGCGTGTACGGCAGCGCGTTCGTGACCATGTGCAGCACCCGGCCCTCGACGCGCTCCCTGACGGCCACCTTGGGCCCGGGCGGGATCGGGTCGGGGCTGATCGCGGCCAGCTCACCCCGGTAGTAGGCGGCCCTGCGCCTGACGAAGGGGTACTTGGTGTGGGTTTCGAGCACCTCGGCGGCCTCGCTCACCCGGCCGGCGTTCCACAGATCCTTGGCCTCGTTCCACGGCCCCTTGACCACACGCATGCCGAACTTGCGCACGATCCGCCGGGCACGGCGCGCGGCGGGCCAGGCCAGGCTGCCCACGACGGGGCGCAGCCGGGGCGGGAGCGCGTCGGCCGCGGCCTGAGCCACGCGGACGGGGTCGGACTTGACCTTCGTCACGACGACGCGGGAGACGATGATCGGGTGCTGGACGAAGCCTTTGAGAAGTCCACCGACGCCGGCACGGGCGGACTTCGCGGAAACCTTTGAGGAGTCTTGACGACTGGCGTCGGATGCCACGCGGTGACCGTACCATAGGCAACGTTTTTCCCCTTCCGCTATGAAAGGCGAGGTCAATGAGGGAGAACCCCCTGGTCCTGCACGTATTGGGTGCTCGTCCCAATTTCGTGAAAGCGGCCCCGGTGGTACGGGCACTCGGTGAACTCGGCGTGCGGCAGGGCATCATCCACACTGGTCAGCACTATGACGCGCTGATGTCGGACGTCTTCTTCGCCGATCTCGGGCTGCCGGAGCCCGTGGCGAACCTGGGGGTCGGCTCGGGCACCCACGCCAAGCAGACCGCGGCGCTGCTCGTCGGCCTGGAGGAGATCGTCCAGGAACAGGACCCCGACCTGGTCGTGGTGTACGGCGACGTGAACTCGACGCTGGCCGCGATCCTGGTCTGCGCCAAGCTGGACGTCAGGACCGCGCACGTGGAGGCGGGGCTGCGCTCGTTCGACCGGGGCATGCCTGAAGAGGTCAACCGGGTCGTCACCGACGCACTGGCCGACCTGCTCTTCGCCACCTCCCCCGAGGCCCTGGCCTACCTCGCCAACGAGGGCGTGCCCGCGTCCAAGGTGCACCTGGTGGGCAACCCCATGATCGACAGTCTGTACTCCGCGCTGCCGTCGCTGGACCCGGCGCCCGTGGTGGAGCGGCTGGGCATACCGGCTCGTTATGCCGTGGCGACCCTCCACAGGCCGGCCAACGTGGACACGCCGGAGGCCGCCAAGGAGCTGGTGGAGGCGGTGCTGGAGGTCTCGCGGCAGATCCCGATCGTGGTGCCGGTCCACCCTCGCGGCAAGGCGCGCCTGGCCGAGGCCGGCCTGGTCGACGGCGAATCGATCAAGGTCGTCGACCCGCTGGGCTATGTGGACTTCCTCTCACTCGTACGCGGCGCCGCTCTGGTCGTCACGGACTCCGGCGGCGTCCAGGAGGAGACGACCGTGCTGGGCGTCCCCTGCCTGACCCTGCGCCCCAACACCGAGCGGCCGATCACGGTCACGCACGGCACGAACCGGCTGGTCACGCCCGCTCTGCTGCCCGCCGCCGCGGAGAAGGCGCTGGCCGACGGGGCCGCCACTCCGGCCGGCGAGTTGCCGGTGCTCTGGGACGGTCAGGCCGGCCCGCGGATCGCCAAGGTGATCTCCGCCTGGCTGAAGGGGGACAACCTCGCCCCCGCCTCTCAGGCCAAACGCCCCGAATAGCGGTCGTATCCGCCGTACCATGACAAACCTCCGCTAAGCGATAGGCGTATCACCATGGCCGAAACCCCCGAAGAGCCCACGTACCAGCGGCTCGGCCCCGTCAACTGGCTGCCCGAGGAGCGCAAGCTCGTCGAGCGGTTCGAGGCCGAGGTCAGGGAGCTCCGGAGGCGGCTGGAGATCGCCGAGGCCAAGGCCGCGTACGCGGGCTGGAAGCTGGAGGCCACGCAGGCGAAGCGGACGTTCAAGCTGGGCGAGGCCCTGGGCTCGAAGAGCCCGGGAAAGATCGTCCAGGCGGTCAGGTCGAAGGAGAAGGCGCCCAAGCCTCCCATCCCGGTCACCGAGGCGACCGAGATCGCCAACAACCGGCCGCCGCTGGTCGAGGTGCCGCCGGCGAAGTGGCCGAAGGGGCCGGTCGACAGGCCCGACCTGAAGGTCGCCGTGATCCTGGACGACTTCTCCAGGATGGCCTTCAAGTACGAGTGGGACCAGATCGAGTTCGGGCTCAAGGACTGGCCGGAGATCTTCGCCGAGAAGCGGCCCGACCTGCTGTTCTGCGAGTCGGCGTGGCACGGGAACCAGGGGCGCTGGCGCTACCAGATGACCGGCACCAACGCGCCCAAGGAGCCGCTGCGCGACCTGGTGGCCTGGTGCAAGCAGGAGGGCATCCCGACGGTCTTCTGGAACAAGGAGGACCCGCCGAACTTCGACTTCTTCATCGACACGGCCAAGCTGTTCGACTACGTGTTCACCTGCGACGGTGACATGCTCCCGAAATATCGGGAAACTTTGGGACACGACCGGGTTGATGTGCTGCAGTTCGCCGCCCAGCCCCGCGTGCACAACCCGATCCAGCAGCGCCAGGGCCGCCTGCACGACGTGGTCTTCGCCGGGATGTACTTCCGCGACAAGCACCCCGAGCGCCGCGAGCAGATGGAGACCGTGCTCGACCCGGTCAGGGAGCTGGGCCTGCACATCTTCGCGCGCAACGGCGAGGTGGACGAGAAGTACGCCTGGCCGGAGAAGTACCGGCCGCACATCGTGGGCGAGCTCCCGTACGACCAGATGCTGGCCGCGTACCGGATGTACAAGGTCTTCCTCAACGTCAACTCGGTGCTCGACTCGCCGACCATGTGCGCCCGCCGGGTCTTCGAGCTGTCCGCCTGCGCGACGCCGGTGGTCTCGGGATGGTCGCGGGCCATCGAGGAGACCTTCGGCGACCTCATTCCCATCGCCCGGGAGCCGGTCGAGTCGTACAACCAGGTACTGCACCTGATCAACAGCCCCGAGCTGCGGGCCAGGATGGGGCACCTGGCGATGCGCGAGGTCTTCGACAAGCACCTGTTCTCGCACCGGGTGGACCAGATCCTGCAGAACCTCGGCCACCAGGTGGGGTCCCGGTCCCGCTCGATCTCGGTCGTGCTGCCCACCAACCGCGCCTCCCAGATCGAGCACGCCGTCTCCTCGGTGGCCCGCCAGCTCCACCGGCCGCTCCAACTCGTCATGGTGCTGCACGGGCTCGACATCGATCCCGTGGTGGTCGCCGACAAGGCCCGTATGGCGGGCATCACGGACGTCGTGGTCCTGCCCGCCGACGCCTCGCTGTCGCTCGGCGCGTGCATGAACCTCGGCATCGCCGCCGCCGAGGGCGATCTGATCGCGAAGATGGACGACGACAACCTGTACGGCGACCATTACCTGTCGGACCTGGTGCGCGCGTTCGACTACTCGGACGCGGAACTGGTCGGCAAGGGGGCGCACTACGCGTACTTCGAGGGGAGCAACACGACCATGCTCCGCCTGCCGGGGCTGGAGCACCGCTACTCGTTCCTGGTCCAGGGCGGCACGTTCCTCGGCAAGGCCGACATGTTCCGCTCGTACGGCTTCGCGGACATCACGCGTGGCGAGGACACCCACCTCGTGCGGCGGCTGAAGGAGGACTCCGTCAAGATCTACTCGGCGGACCGCTTCAACTTCGTCTACTGGCGTAGTGCCGACACCTCGATGCACACGTGGCAGGCCGACCACATCAAGTTGACCCGCAACGCGCAGTTCTCCTTCGTCGGCCGCCCCGACGACCACGTCCTCATCTGACGGCCCTTCCCGACGCAGGCGACCAGGTCAGGCGAGCGGGTAGTCCTTCAGGGTGATGGAGTTCGCGGCCTTCGTGGTGAGCTTGTCCAGGTAGCGCGCGAACAGGCGCGAGGTCAGGATCCGGTGCGCGCCATTGCGGAGCCGGATGCCACGGGCGGTCCTGGGGGCGAAGAAGGAGCCCGCGTTGCCCGCCAGGCGCTGGCACGCCTTGGCGTACGGGCGGATCACCTGCTCGTACGCCGCGAAGGCCCGCACGTGGTCCCCATGGACGGCCAGCTCGCCCGTCAGCACGTACGAGGCCACCAGCGACATCCCGGCCCCCAACCCGCCCATCGTGGCCCCGTAGCCCGCGTCCCCGACCAGCGCGACCCGGCCCTTGGCGTAGCCGTCCACCTGCACCATGCCGATCGAGTCGAAGTAGAAGTCACGGGCGTCGTCGAGCCCGGCCAGGAAGCGGGAGGTCTCCCACCCCATCCCCGCGAACGCCTTGGCGACCAGCCGCTTCTGGGTGGCCACGTCCCGGTAGTGGTAGTCCAGGGGCTCGGAGGCGAACACGCACAAGACGCTCTCGTCGTCCACCAGGACGCCCCTGCCCGGCTCGCTGTGAGGACCGCCCCGCCCGGCCCGTCCGCGGCGCCGAAGAGCGCCACGTAGTACCCGGACGGCCGGACGTAACCCGACTCGGGCCCGAACGCCAGCCGCCGCACGTTGGAGTGCAGTCCGTCCGCCCCCATCACCAGGTCGAACGTGCGCTGCCGCCCGCTGTCGAAGGTCACGTCCACGCCCCCGTCGCGCTCGGTCATCGAGGCGATCGAGTCGGAGAAGACGTACTCGGCCCGGTCCTTGCTCATGTCGTACAGCAGCCGGCTCAGATCCCCCCGGCCGATCTCCACGGCACCGCCCGTGAAAGAGGCGGGCAGTGTGGCCCGCACCGCGCCGGACCCGTCAATGATCCGCAGCGGCCCCGGGTGTGTCCGCCGGCGGTGGATCTCCTCCAGGATGCCCATCCTGCGCAGCATGGTCAGGTGCGCCTCGCCGCGGAAGTCCACGTTCTGGCCGCCCTCTCGCGGCGCCGGGGCGCGCTCCACGACCGTGACCCGGTGGCCCGCACGGGTCAGCCAGCAGGCGAGCGCGGGGCCGGCCAGGCTGGCGCCGGAGATCAGGATGCTCTTGCTCATCGGTGCTCCTCGTCATCGTTCCGATGGCAGGAGCCTCGGCGCGGGCGCGCACCGCGTACGCACCGGCCGCGCACCGCGGGGCGCTACCTGGTGACCCGCTCCAGGTTCTGGTCGGCGAGGCGGGCCAGCTCGAACAGCCCCTGCGGCTTGACCCGCTGGCCGACCACCAGCATGCTCATGATCAGCGTCCCTCTCCTGATCACGACCGAGCCGATCTGCGCGTTCTTCTTGGCGCCCGCCGCCGTCGTGAGATAGGCCCGCGACTCGTCGCCCCTGGTCGGCATGGCGAGGGTGCGGGTCTTGTAGGTCACCTGCGTGCCGCCGACGTTCGCGGTGTACGAGGCGCACTGCTTGGGCAGCGGCGCGGGGAAGGCCGTGGACGGCAGCGACACGACGGCCTGCGTGATGGAGCCGCGGTCGGCGGCGAAGGCGATCACCGCCGCGGGCGCCTGCGCGATGCCGGGCTTGGCGGCGTCGAGCTGGGCCGCCCCGGCGCACTCGGGCCGCTGCAGCTTCGCCTGACGCACCGCCGCCAGGCCCTGCTGGGTGGCCTTGAGCGAGCCGAACGCGCCCAGCTCGGGGCCGTACGCGACGCGCATGCCCTTGGGCACCGGCAGCAGGGCTGCGCGGAGCCTGGACGTGTCGGCGGACGGCTGCGGCCCGGGCGCCTGCGTGTTCGTGGGGATCGCCGACGGGGTGGTGTCGCCACCGGAACATCCGGCAATGGCCACCATACTCAGGAATATGCCGGAAATGGCCTTTATCATGGGCCTCTCCAATTCGCTCTAACGGCATTTTTCAAAACGCTAGAGGATGTGAAGAGGAAGGAGCCGGGTAACGTCGCTATTCGCGGGATTCAGCGGTTTTACGAACGATTTCCGGTTCAACGCCGTTTGACGTTCCGCCGTTGAGCAGGGCCCTGGCCAGGCCCAATCCGGCGCCGCCAAGCGTGAGCGCCTTGGCGAGCATTTCCTCGACGCCCTGAGCGCCGTTCAGCACCACCATGTGGTCCACGTTCCCGAACGCCTTGGAAGCCGCCTCGACGATTTCCGGCCAGTGCTCGGCGAGCTGCTGCGCGACGACCGCCTCCTGGTTGCTCGCCAGCGCCTCCGCGCGGGCCTTGATGGCCTCCGCCTGCGCCAGCCCCTTGGCCCTGGCCGCGTCCGCCTCGGCCATGCCGCGCAGCCTGGTCGCCTCCGACTCCGCCTCGCCGCGCAACCTGATGCCCTCGGCCTCGGCCTGCGCCTGGGCGACCGCCGCGCGCCGCGCCGCCTCCGCCAGCGTGACCTGCTCGTACGCCTTGGCGTCCGCGGGCCTGCGCACCTCGCCCTCCAGCCGCTTCTCCGCGAGCAGGGCCTCCCGCTCGGCGGCGGTCGTCTGCTGGACCACGACCTCCTGCCGGGCGGTGGCCTCGGCCAGCGGGCCCGCCTGCTTGGCCGCGGCCGCCGCCCGGTCGACCTCGGCCTGGTACCCGGCCTGCTGGATGCGGGCCTGGCGGACCGCGGCGGCCTTCTTGATGGCGGCCTCCTGCTCGGCGGCGTTGGCCTCCTGGTCGCTGTGCGCCTCGGCGATCCTGGCCAGCGAGGCCACGGCGGCCGCGTGCGGGCGTCCGAGGTTGACGATGTAGCCGGTGGCGTCCTCGATCTCCTGGATCTGCAGGGAGTCCACGTTCAGGCCGAGCTTGCTCATCTCGTCGGCCGACGACGTGCGGATCTCGTTGGTGAGCGCGTCGCGGTTGATGATCAGGTCCTCGACCGTGAGGTTGCCGATGATCGAGCGCAGGTGGCCGGAGAAGAGCTGGTGCGTCTTGTCGTCCACGGTCTTCTGCTGGTCGAGGAAGCGCCGGGCGGCGTTGGCGATGGAGACGAAGTCGTCGCCCACCTTGTAGATCACCACGCCCCGCACGTGCACCGGGATGCCCTGCTTGGTCACGCAGTTGACCTCGAGCTGCGAGACCCGGCTGTCGAGAGACATGCGGCGCGCGGTCTGGAACCCCGGGATGACCAGCGCACCCTTACCGGTGACGATCTTGAAGCCGAGCGTCTCCCTGCCCCGCGCGCCGAGGCCCGAGATGAGGATCGCCTCGTTCGGTTCGGCGACCCGCCAGATCAGCTTGAACGCCACGACGCAGATGAGGGCGATTGCGGCGATGATGCCTGCGACCATTAAGTCCATGATCCACTCCGGGAGGACGTCGTCGTATACACCGCCGACCAGACTTCCCGGCTCGCCCCGATTTGACGGTACGCCCGATCAGGGCGCTTTGCCAGACGGTTCCGCCCCGTTGGGAGTGGCGCCATTGAGCAGCGCTCTGGCCAGGCCGATCCCGGCCCCGCCGAGTGTGAGGGCCTTGGCCAGAAGCTCCTCGACGCCCTCGGCGCCGTTCAGCACGACCATGTGGTCCACATTCCCGAACGCCTTCGCGCCCGCCTCCACGACCTCCGGCCAGCGCTCGGCGAGCTGCTGGGCGATGACCGCCTCCTGGTTCTCCTTCAGCGCCTCGGCGCGCGCCCTGATCGCCTGGGCCTCCGCCAGACCCTTGGCCTGCGATGCCTCGGCCTCCGCCAGGCCCAGCGCCTTGGCCGCCTCCGCCTGGGCCAGACCGCGGGCCTGCGCGGCCTGAGCCTCGGCCTCACCGGTGATCTTCGTGGCGGCTCCCGCGGCCTCGCCGCGCAGGCGTACCGACTCGGCCTCGGCCGCGGCGGCCAGCTTGACCTGCGAGGCCTGCGCGGCGGCGCGCAGCTCGGTCTCCTTCGCCTCCGCCTCCGCCTGCGCGATGCGGGCGTCCCGCTCGGCCTGGGAGAGTGTGACGGTCTCGTACGCCTTGGCGTCGGCGGGCTTGCGCACCTGCGACTGCAGCCGCTGCTCGGCGAGCTTGGCCTCCAGCTCGGCGGCCTTCGTCTCCTGGACGACCACCTCCTGGCGGGCGGTCGCCTCCGACAGCGGACCCGCCTGGCGGGCGGTGGCCTGGGCCTGGTCGATCTCGGCCTGGTAGGAGGCCTCCTTGATGCGGGAGTCCCGGCGCGCGGCGGCCATGTTGGCGGCGGCGATCTGCTCGGCCTCGGTGGCCTCCTGGTCCCGCTGTGCCTGGGCGATGCGGGCCGTGGCGGCGACCTTGGCGGCGTGCGGCTTGCCGAGGTTGACGATGTAGCCGGTCTCGTCGTCGATCTCCTGGATCTGCAGCGAGTCCACGATCAGGCCCAGCTTGCTCATCTCGTCGGCGGCCGACGCCCTGGTCTCGCTGGTCAGGCGCTCGCGGTTGAGTATGAGGTCCTCGATGGTGAGGTTGCCGATGATCGAGCGCAGATGGCCGGTGAACAGCTCGTGGATCGCGCTGGTCATGAAGTCCTGCTGGTCGAGGAAGCGGCGGGCGGCGTTGGCGATGGAGGACAGGTCGTCGCCGACCTTGTAGATCACCACGCCGCGGATGTGCACGGGGATGCCCTGCTGGGTGACGCACGAGACCTGGAGGTTGGCGGCCCTGGTGTCCAGCCGCAGCCGCCTGGCCGCCTGGAACCCCGGCAGCACCGCGGCACCCTTGCCAGTAATGATCTTGAAGCCCAGGCTGTCGATACCCTCAGCGCGGCGGCGGGCGCCCAGCCCGGAGATGATCAGGGCCTCGTTGGGCTCCGCGACCCGCCACACGGCCTTGAACAGCAGGATGATGATGACGGCCGCGACGACGACACCGGCGGCGGCGATGTAGACCTCGGGGGACATCGGAGGGCCTCCCTCAGACGAGTGCTCTGGCCACGTAGACGGTCCGCGGAGGGAAGTACTCGACGACGATCACGATCGATCCGATGGTGAACTCCTCGTCGGGCAGGCTGGGGTGGGCGTAGAAGGCCTCGACGCCGCCCCTGACCGGGATCATGACCTCGCCGACGAGCCCTGGGCCGATCTTCCCTGTGACCCTGCCCTGCTTGCCGACCACCGGACTCCCCCCGCTCGCGATATTCCGGACGCTACTCCAAACGGGCATTCGCGGTAATAGCCCGCGCAAAATGTTTCCCGAGGTGCTGCGCGTCGCTCGCCCGGCTTTTCGCCCGTCTGCTGATGATCGCGCCATGAGCTCCACTCCGCGAGACCTCGTGATGAACCATCCCATTTCCCGCCGCGACTTCTTCGACGGGATGGCCCTGGGATGCGTAGTGACTGAGAGCCCTCGTGGGACCGCATACTCGCCGGAGCCATTCACTGTGCGCGGCGGGGCGGCGGAGGCGCTCAGCGTGCCGCACGCGCTGCGGGACGGGCGTTTCTGGCGCCACGCGGGCCGGCCGGAGCCTACCGGCGAGAG
>NZ_JBFAMX010000031.1:0-41627 GCF_040659615.1 Nonomuraea sp. NPDC049784 | reverse complement strand
CGAAAACCGTGAGCCCGACGCCCCGGCGCACCTCGACTTTCTCCAGAGCGCGTACGCACACATCATGGGCCGCACCGCCTACGAGGGCATCGCCGCGGCGATGACAACGTCCACCGACCACCCGTTCGCCGACATCCTGAACGCCGGGCGCAAGGTCGTCTTCTCCCGGACCCTGACGACGGCCGACTGGGCCAACACCACCATCGCCGCTGGTGACACGGCAGAAGAGATCGACAAGCTCAGGCTGGGCGGCGACGGCCACATCGTGGTCTGGGGCGGCGTCAGCCTCTGGCGGTCGCTCATGCGGCTCGACCTGATCGACGAGCTCCAGCTGAGCGTGTTCCCCTACGTTGCGGGCGAGGGCACCCGGCTGTTCGACGGCGTCCCCAAGTCCTGCCAGCTCGACCTGATCTCCAGCACCGCCTCCAGCAACGGGATCGTATATCTGCAGTACCGGCGACACCGCTAACCCAGCGGCCGACATGCACAACGAGCGGCAGTCACGCGAGCACCGCTACCTGTCCGAGGAGTCCACGACCCAACTCAAACCAACCGGCGACACCGGCGGCATCGCCACGATCGACAGCGGCAAGTAGACACCGAGACTCAACCTCAAAGCCCACCACTCCACGGGGCATAGCCTCCGGGTGCTGCTACTTCTCGCTTCTTTGCGGGCCTCGCGTTCGTAGTCATCATGATCTTCGGCATGCTCACGTTCGGATGATGACCGTGGGTCGCTGTGGCGTTATTCCGGCGTGACGGCGCGGCGTTAGCGCGAGGGGGTGTGGTCGAAGGCGTTGAGGATGAGCGCGGTGGCGTCGAGATCGCGGGCGGTCTTGCCGAGCCGCGACACCTCGATCGGGCCCGGCCAGGTGTGACCGCCCCCGTCCACGGTGTACAGCCGCAGCATGGCCCGGCCGGGGCAGGACTTCCAGGATCGCACCCGTACCTGCGTCCCGAAGCGGCCAGCGGCGGGGCCGCTGGTGGGGCTGGTGCAGCCGAGCGAGTGTGCCCACTCCTCGACGGTCCGCTCCACCGGCGGCAGCACCACCAGGTCGGCGAGGGTGCGCAGGCTGCCGGTGGCGTCCCGGAAGGGATGGCCTCCGCGGTAGGGGACGATGCGGTCGGCGGTGCCGTGGAAGACCACGATCGTGGTGGGGGTGGGCCGCTCGCAGGGGCGCACGATGTTCACCCCGGCCACGGGCGCGACGCCGGCCAGGCGGCCCTGCAACGCGCAGACCAGCGCTGCCGCCATCCCGGCCCCGTAGGACATGCCTGCGGCGAACTCGCGGTGCGCGTCCACGCACAGGCCCCGTTCGAGGTGGTCGAGCAGCGCCGCCAGGAAGCCGGTGTCGTCGGGCCCGGCCGTGTGCGGCAGCGTCCAGCCCGTGCGCCCCTGTGCGGCCTGCGGGGTGGCCACGACGTAGCCGCGGCGCGAGCCGACCTCGGCCAGGCGGCTGTAGGCGCTCTGCTGGGCGGCCGAGGAGCCGAGTCCATGCAGGTCGAGCAGGATGGGGTGGGGGCCTGGGCCGTCAGGGACCGACAGCAGGAAGAGCCGATCGAGGCCGCCGAAACGCAGCCGGTGCCGGCCGGGCTTTAGAGGGTGCGCGGTGGCGCACCCGCTGGTGGGCGCGGCCTGCGCACTCTTGCCGAGCTGGCTGGTCCGGCCCGGGCTTGCCGAGGGAGGGGTAGTCGGGGCCGGGCCGGTTGAGGCCGGGGCGGTTAAAGGTGGCGCGCCGCTGCAACCTGCGGCAAGCAGCGCCGCCACCACCAATCTGATCAAGCCCTTGACCATCGTGACTCTCCCCCTCCATTGGCGGCAGTGTGCGCGACTGCGGCCCGCGCACGCTGGCGCCGTCCAGGTGCCGTGAGGCCCTGTGGACATCATGACTCGCCGACGGTGACCACGGTGGGCAGGGCATGACGGCGCCCTGCGGCCCACGACGGCCGCGGCCGCAGCGCTGCCTGTGAACTGGCTGGTCGGGCCTTCTACGCCCGTCCGGTTGCCAGCTCATAGGCGCCTAGGGCGGCTTGGATTGCCAAGCGGTCCAGATTGCGTTGCATTCGTTTCCGGGCATGATGCAGGTTCACCCGGACGGTGTTGGCGCTCAGTCTCAGGAGCCGGGCAATCTGGGCAGGCATGTAGCCCTGACGGCTCAGCTGGAGCACTTGTTTCTGTCGGGGTGGCAGGTCGGCTAGAGCTTGGTACGCGGCGCGTTCCTCCGAGCTGTTAACGACCGGCTGCGAAGGCCTCGACATCGACGTCGGCGGCCCATGCTCGACCAGGTCCCATCTGAACTGTTCGGCATCGGCGTTGCTGGCCTCTACGGTCATTTGGTTCAAGAACGCGGCACGGAGGATCTCGCGCCCTTGAGCTAGACGCCGGTGGACAAGGCGCTGCGGGATGTCGAGCAGGAGGGCGGTCTCCTCGACTGAGTAACCATCCACTCGAAGGGCAATCGTCGCCCGCACTGGCGGCGACAGCGTCCGCATCCAGGCGAGCACGAGGTCGCGCTGGACGCTCGCTTCGGAGACCTGGTCGACGTCCGGAGGCGATCCCGAACATGCTGAGCTGCTGGATCGTCATCGGGAGTTCTCTGCCCCAGTTGCGCGCGTCTTTCCAGACACGACGGCGGGCTACGGTCCCCGCCCATCCTGTGATGCTTTTCGGCCTTCTGCCGCGGCGTAGATCGTTCAGCAGATCCTCGAGGATCTGCTGAACGATGTCGTCGATATCGGGCCGGCCCCGATTCGGCCGCCCTCCTGCACGAGGTCTGGGACGCCGCGGACTTGCCGTTCCGGTCGGGCCTGGCCCTTTGGCGGTCGTCAGCTTGCCGCGCCGCGGTCGGTGGAGTAGGGCATCTCACGCAGGAGGCAGCGAGCGTCCGTCGCGCTGCCGGGGTGTCACCGTCGGCCCGTTCGAAGCCGCAGCCGCTGCGCTCGCGAGGCCCGGACCCGCGGGCGCCCTTGCCGTGGCGGACGTGCAGCTTGCCGAACCGGCCCAGGTCCCACTTGATGTCGGCCAGGTCGAGCTTGCACGCCTCGTTCACGCGCAGCCCGACCTCGGCCATCAACCGGCAAGCGGTGTAGTTGCGGGCGGTCGGGGCGAACTTCCGGCAGGTCGCCAGCTCCTGCCGCCACCCGGCGAACAGCCGATCCACCTGGTCGACAGTGGGCGGGATGCGCAGCTTGCCTTGCGGGCCGCCGCTCGGCCGGTTCATCTCATCGATCGGGCACTCAATGACGCGGCCGGTCATCTGGTAGACCTCGACCTCGTGCCACAGCTCCAGGAACAGGAAAACGTCTTGATCGCCTGGGCCCGGGCCAGCCGGGTGCCCTTCGCAGTGGCGCGCAGTACCTTGCCGAAGTATGCGTCGGCGTCGGCGGGCTCCATCTCCCACAGCGGCCGGCCGAACCAGGCCCGCGCCTGCTCCAGGTGCACCACGTCGGAGGAGATCGTCCCGTCCGACAGCCCCCCGCCGCCCAGGCGAGCACGAACCCTGCCAGCACGTCGGTCTCCAGCGCCTCCAGATCCTCCGTCGTGGCCGGGGCACGCGCCACCCGAAGATCCTTCACCACCGCCAGACCCAACTCCGGCCACCTCGCCTTCACCCGGTCAGTAAGAAGCTCGGTCACATCGACGGATCTTCACGAAGAGTGAAGGTACTTAAACTCAATGTGATCGAACTGAGGAAGGCGGAAAGTTCCAGCCCCCAGGCCATAACAGCGCCATCCGGAGAGCCAGAGATGATGGGGAACTCAGGGGGTCATTTCTTAAGTACTCCCGACGGGCTGACCCGGACGTTCCACCTCTTCCGCACTGCAGCTCGCGCAGATAGGCGTGTTTCGCCTGTCCTACGGGGACTCCGCGGCTGTCACAGAGCGTCGGCGTCGCTCCACAAGGAGGAAGCGGACCACGACGAAGCCAATACTCACGGCAGCCGCCAGCCACACGACTGTCTTCCCGATGGCCGCGATCACCTCGTTTCTGCCGGGCGGGAGCATGACCATCTGGACGGCGGCGCCGACCGGCACAGTCAATCTCGCGAGCAACCCAATAGCACCCGGCCGCCTGACGCATGCACCAACGCAACCCAGAGGCCCTCCGAATATGAAGCTGGCGAACCACCACACGGATTCGGACTCGTACCAGGGGAACTGCCCACCGCTACGGATGGTGTCCACGATGCTGTAGGCGGCCGTGGCCGCAAGCAGGGCCAGCACACCAGCGGCAGCGCCTTGCGCCAGTGCCGCCAGCCGGCTCTCTCCGGCGCGTGTGACCAGCCACCCCGCTGCCACCGCCAGACCCGCCCAAGCCCAGCCGGAGTCGAGCAGCACACTCACGACTTCTGCGACTGACCACCCGCTGGTGGTATAGGCACGGCTTTCAAGGTTGGCGAAGCTGCCGGAGAGGGCGTTGACGAGGGAGGTCGCCGCGCCGAATCCCACTCCGGCCACCAGGGCACTTATAAGGATCCCCACGAGCCGGGTCACACGGGAGCGGTCCCGCCGTCGACGGCCATGTCGCTGATCGCTAATCACGGTGCCTTCCTACCGCACAAGCGCACCCGGCTCCGGAGAGGGTTGCGGGATCTTCGTCTAATGAGGCCCTGGCCTGCACTTACCTCCGAAGGACCATGCCACCTATGGGGTGCTGGCCCACTGTGGACCCACGATCATGGCGCAAATCGCCGCAGCAATTGTTGGTTCGGCTTCGGGGTGCATTCGTGGAGTTCGCGCTAACGTTTGCGGGCGATGCTGAGCAGCTGCGTCGAGTCGCTCACCGGGTCACGCCCCTTGGCCGCCTCGGACAGATCGACGCTGATCCACGGGGACGAGCCATGCTGCTACGTCGTGGGAGTGTCCAGCCGGCGGTCGGGTGTGATCTGAGAGGGGTCGGTGCGGATCTCGATGACGGCGGGGCCGGGATGTGCTCGGGCCGCCGCGAACGCGTCCGCGAACTGGCCGGTCTCCTTCACGACCCAGGCCGGCGCACCGAATGATCTCGCGTACTGGACGAAGTCGGGGTTGCGCAGGTCGGTGGCGATGGCGCGGCCTGGATAGTGCCGCTCCTGGTGCATCCGGATGGTGCCCAGCATGCCGTTGTTGACGATGACGAGAACGAGGTCGAGGTTCTCCTGTACGGCCGTCGCCAGCTCGCTGCCGCTCATCAGGATGCAGCCATCGCCGGCGAAGGCGACCACCGGGGAGTCGGGGCGGACGGCCGCCATGGCGAGCGCTGCGGGGAACCCGTATCCCATGGCGCCGTTGTGCGGTGCGATCTGCGTGCCATGGCGGCGGAACTCGAAGAACCTCTGCAGCCACACGGTGTAGTTCCCGGCCCCGTTGGTGACGATCGCGTCGTCGGGGAGCTCGGACCGGATGTGCCGCATGATCTCCGCGAGGTCAACCGTCCCATCGACAGCGGGAGGTGTGGAGAACCTCTCGTAGCTCGCGCGAAGGGCGTGCAGCCACTTGTCCCGCCCCGCGGGGGCCTCGGCGGTGTGCTCGGACAGCAGCCGGGTCAGAGGCTCGAGGGAGCAGACGACCACGTCGTCCGGTATCAGCGCGCGGCACGCCTCGTCCGGGTCGTCGCTCACCACGATCACCCGCTGCCCCTGCTTGGGCCGCGCGGTCAGGGTGAACCCGTCGGTCGTCGGGTCGTCCAGCCGGGGCCCCAACGCGACGATCAGGTCGGCCTCCAGAGCCGCGCTTCTCAGCTCCGGTGATCCCCCCAAACCGAGGTACCCCGCGTAGACGGCGCTGCGATTGTCCACCGCGTCCTGGTACCGGAACGCCGCCGCGATCGGGATCGAGCTCCGCTCCGCGAAGGCGCGAACGGCCATCTCAACGGCGGTCGCGGTGCCGTATCCGGCAGCCCCCATGACCGCGGTCCCGCGCGGAGCCACAACCACCGCCGCCCTGATCACCTGAGCCGCCTCGGCGAGCGTCAAGGCGAAGAACTCTCCCGTACCGCCGGCGGCCGTCATGCCGGCCGGGCCATAGGAGCCCAGCCACTCCAGGTGAGTCTGGTAAGCCTTCTCGTCGAACCGCAGGTCAGCAGTGGTGTGGGTCACGGGAAAGCACAGAAGACCGCTACCCAGGACGGCCTTGAGCTCGGCAGGTTCGTATCGGGACATGGTCAGCGCTCCGCATGACGTGTGATGGTTCTCGGAGGCTAGGACCACGTATCATTGCGCGTCCAACACAGTCTTGGCATTGATTAATACCCTTATGCGCATAGACCGGAGCGCTGTCATGTACACACTCGAGCAGCTACGTGGATTCGTCGCTGTTGCCGAAGAGCGAAGCTTCGGTAAAGCCGCCATCCGGCTGCGCATGACGCAGCCGCCGCTGAGCAGGCAGATCCAGCGCCTTGAGCGGGCCATCGGCTTCGAGGTGTTCGTACGTACCTCCCGCTCGGTCGCCCTGACCCCCGCCGGCAGGATCTTCCTCGACGAGGCGCGTCGGGTGCTGCATCAGGCCGACGCCGCGCCCCTGCTGGCGCGGCGGGTGGCCCGCGGGACCGCCGGCCAGATCCGGATCGGCTTCACGGCAGTGGCCGCGCTGAACATCTTCGGCGACTGGATCAGACGGATCCACCAGCAGTTGCCCGACATCGACGTGGTGCTCACGGAGATGATGACGAGCTCCCAGATCGAAGCGCTTCTCGCGAGCGAGATCGACGTCGGGATCATACGTGGCGTGCCGCGCTCGAACCTGCTGGACGCCCGGCTGATCCACGCGGAGGCGCTGGTGGTCGCAGTCCCCGAGCGGCATCCGCTGACCGCGTTCACCCGGCCCCCGACGTTGAACGAGATCGCCGACCACGACGTCGTGACGTACGGCCCCGCGCCGGCGCGATACTTCCACGAACTCGTGATCTCGACGTTCCACAATGCCGGAGCCGTGCCGAACTACGTGCAGTACGTGAGCCAGGTGCACAGCCTGCTCGTACTCGTCGACGCGGGCATCGGAATCGCCCTGCTCCCACGGTCCGCCGCCCGGCTTGGCCCGCCGAACGTCCGCTTCCTTGATGTCGCTGGGATGCCCGAGGATCACGTGGAGCTGCACTGCTCCTGGCGGGCTGACAGTGACAACCCCACGCTGCCGGCCGTCCTGGCCGTCCTCGACGAGATCACGGGCTCATCCGGCAGCGTCGATCACGCCAATCGGCTCGGCGAGGTCGCAGCCAGGTGTACGGAGCTGCGGGAGTCGGCTAGCGGCTAGGCGATCACGTCGATCGCGCCGGTCGGGGTGAGACCGCCTAGCACGTCGAGCAGACCCTGCGCGGACACCAGGCCGGAGCGCCGCTGCGCCTCCTCGGTGCGGCCCGCGCGGTGAGGAGTGGCGACGACCTGATCCAGTGCCAGCAGCGGATTGTCCGGCCGGGGTACCTTGCCTTCCCAGACGTCGATCCCGGCGCCCGCGATCCGCCCCTCGACTATGGCCTTCGCCAGCGCCTTCTCATCGACGATGCCACCACGGGAGACGTTGACCAGGACCGCGTCGGGTCTCATCAGCGCGAACTCCGCCGCCCCCAGCATGCCCCTGTTCTGCTCGGAGAACGGCACCTGGACGCTCACGACATGGCACTGCCGCAACAGTTCTTCGAGGCTCGCGGCCGGCTCCGCTCCGAGTGCCCGGACCTCGTCGTCCGTACGGCGTGGATGGTAGGCCAGCACCTCCATGAGGAAGCCGTGGCGAGCGATCCGGGCGACCTCCCTGCCTATCCGGCCCATCCCGATGATGCCGAACCGCTTGCCGGACAGGTCGTGCGACAGCTCACCTTCACGCGTCAGAGCCAGATCGGCTCGGCCGCACGAAGCCGCCGTTCCCACGCGGGGATCCGGCGGAAGGCGGCGAGCGTGAGAGCGAACACCATCTCGGCCACCGTCCGCGAGTTGGCGTCGGGCGTCACCAGGACGGGGATGCCGCGAAGGCGGGCGGCCTCGACTGGGACGTTCTCGAAGCCGGCGCCAGCGCGGGCGACCACCCGAAGCTTAGGGGCGTTGCGGATGACCTCGGGCGCGATGCCGTCATGCCGCAGAAGCAGACCTTCGACCCGATCCAGCACATCGGTAACGGGCTCAGCCTGCGGCCCGAACCCCACATGCACGTCGGCGTGCTCCCGCAGCAGAGCCAGGCCATCGGGGTGAATCGGCTGCGTCACGTACACCACGGGTCTGTCTTTCACGGGTATGAGGCTACATCTGCCCGAAACGGTGATCTCCGGCCCAGCACGAACCACCCTCACGGTCTTGTACTCATCGGCAGCGACTCAACACCGGACATGATCACTCCAAGGCCGTCTCGCTGTCCGCGAAACGATCAAACCTCCGCTCAGCACAACGATTCGGAGGATAAAAGAACAAGCTGAGAGGTGGCACGGGTGTGAATGCGATCAAGCGGAATCCCACGCGCGGACGCGCACGCCTATCACTGACTGATCGCCCCATATGCCGCTCTCATTCTGCATGTCTCCGCTGCCGTCCGTTGGGTTCTGCCAGCTCGCATGACCTGCGGCGTCACATGGGCCGTGGGCTGCAGTGGATGTACGCGGAAAAAGATCGGACAACTCGTAATGCGTGGGGTTGCCGCGAGCGGAGAGAAACTTCTGACTTCTCTCTGAATCGGGGGGCGAGTGGTGCGCTCAGAGGGCCTGCAGAAATTCCATTGGAAAAGTGGCAGCCCGAGTCGACGAGAGGAGTCCCGTGGCTACCACGTCAACGTACGCCACCCGTGCCAGGGCTCACCCCCGGCAGCCCGCCGTACTATCCCCTGGCACCGTTCCGATCCTGGCCCAGCTGCTGATCTACGCCGGAGCCGCAGTTGTGGTGGGCCTCTGGTGGGTCGACACCACCTCGGTGGTTGGTCTCACCGGGTGGCTGACCGACGCCGGCCGGATCACCGGCCTGCTCGCCGGTTACGCCTGTGCGGTGCTGCTCGCGTTGATGTCCCGCTTTCCGCTGCTGGAACGGGGTGTTGGCTCGGACCGCATCGCCCGCTGGCACGCGCTTGGCGGCCGCTACACCATTTCGCTCACCCTCGCCCACACGCTGCTGATCATCCTCGGCTACGCGGCGGGCGCCCACGTCAGCGTCGTCAGTCAGACCACCACGCTCGTCCTCACCTATCCCGACATGCTCAAGGCCACTGCGGGCTTCCTGCTCCTGGTCGCTACCGGAATCATCTCGGCTCGCGCCGCGCGCCGCCGACTGCGCTATGAGACGTGGCACTACCTGCACTTCGCCACGTATCTCGCCATTTTCCTGGCCTTCTTCCACCAACTCTCCGACGGCGTCGACTTCGTCGCGCACCGCCCTGCCGAGCTCGCCTGGTACGCCCTCTACATCAGCGTGGCAGCGTTGCTGGTCTGGTACCGCTTCCTCACCCCGGTGCGGCAGGCGCTACGGCACCGGCTGACCGTGGCCGAGGTACGGCCGGAGGCACCCGGCGTGGTGTCGGTCATCATGACCGGGCAGCACCTGGACGAGCTGGGCGCCGAGCCCGGCCAGTTCTTCCGCTGGCGTTTCCTCGCCCCCGGGATGTGGTGGACGGCGAGCCCATACTCGCTGTCCGCGCCGCCGAACCGGGACTTCCTGCGGATCACGGTGAAGGCCGTCGGTGGCCACAGCGAGGCGCTGGCCAGGCTCCGGCCCGGCACCCGGGTGTGGGCTGAGGGGCCGTACGGCGCCTTCACGGCGGCGCGGCGCAGAGCACACAGAGTCCTGCTGCTGGGCGGCGGCATCGGCATCACCCCGCTGCGTGCTCTCTTCGAGACGCTGCCCGGCGAGGTCACTGTTGTGTACCGGGCACGTCGGCCGGAGGAGCTGGCGCTCTGGCAGGAGCTCGATGCCATAGCGGCCGATCGCGGCGCGACCGTGCACTACGTGGTCGACGAACCCATCCAGCACTCCTCGCCACTCACCGCGGCGGGACTGGTCTCCCTCGTGCCGGACATCGCCAAGCGCGACGTCTACCTGTGCGGCCCGCCGGGAATGACGGCCGCCGCCATACCGGCGCTGCGCCGGGCCGGGGTGCCGCGCCGCCGCATCCACCACGAGTTGTTCGCGTTCTGAGCGTTCCCAGATCCTCGAAGGAGCACTCCCATGGCAATGCGCCGTGCCGCCGTTCTGACCACCTCAAGCATCGCGGGCCTGGTCCTGCTGCTGGCCCTGAAACCGCACCATACCGTCCTGCCCGTGCTGGCCACTTCCCGCGGCGGTGCCACAGTGTCCTCACCCGAGCCGGGCCCCAGCTCCAGCCGGTCGAGTAAGTCCAGCAAGTCCGGCAAATCCAGCACGCAAAAGCGCGGAAGCAGCAGGGGCGGCGCCACCGGCACCTACACCGGTGACGTCGAGCAGACTCCGTTCGGCCCGGTCGAGGTTGCCGTCACCCTCTCCCACGGCAAGCTGACCAAAGTCAAAACACTGCAGACCCCGAACGATGCCGGGCAAAGCCGCGCGATCGCCGCACACGCGGTGCCCATCCTGACCCGGGAGGCGCTGGCCGCGCACAGCGCGCACATCGATGCCGTGTCCGGCGCCTCCTACACCAGCGAGGGATACATCGAGTCCCTCCAGAGCGCACTGGACAAGGCCCGCGCTTGAGTGCCCGTGTACAAACTGATCCCTGAGCCCGCTGCGTGGGACGATAAATGGGCAAGTTGGTGACGTAGCGCGAATATTCAGAGACATAGAGTAACTTTCTGATGAACACCGACACCGACATGACGAAGCTGAAGTTCCTGGCCCGTGACCGCGGCCAGTTCACCGATGCCTTCGACGCGGTCTTCGCCTCCTGGACAGCATGCTCATCCTCAACGAGCACCATCTACGCCGAACCCTCACCCGCTACCTGGCGCATTACAACACGGCCCGACCTCACCGCGGCATCGAACAGTTGTCCCCATCGCAAGCCGAAACAGGACCGCCAACCCCCAGCCCGAGTTGGCCAGCAGGGTCCCCGAGCCGTCAAACGCACCCGACGAAGCAGCTACAGGGAACGCCACCCCCTCCGACAAGGGCATCCGGCACGCAGGACCGGCCACCGTCACGCTCTTGCCGCGGCAACCTCGAACCAGAGAATGATCGTTAACTAATCGGCATTGGCGTCGTTCGCCGTGATGATCGCAGCACGAGCCAGGGAACCACCACCAGGGACATCAGGTCCAGCCAGAGGTGCAGCACGATCGGCACGAACAGGCTTCCGCTCGACAGATAGATGATCGCAAGAACAACGCCGATCACGCCTGTCCGCAGCATGCCCTGCACACCTTGATAAAGATGCGCGAAGGCAAAGGCGATCGACGATATGGCCACTGCCGTCCACGTCGGCAAATCGAGCAGGCCCGCGAACAAAGCGATAAGGAACCCTCGGTAGAACAGTTCCTCCGCGACTCCTGCCGTCACCACCAACGAGAGGACCACGGGTAGATCTTTGCTCGACTGCAGTATCAGCAGCCGGTCCGGGCGGCGGGCGATCAGGTCATGACCACGCCGGCGCACTGTCATCACTGCCAGGGCGACGCCGACCACTGCACCCGCCGTGACGGCGACCAGGAAGAACGTGGGAGCCAACGCAGCGCCGAAGCCGATGTCGGACAGCACGAAACGCGGATCAAGGAGCAGCCAGCCGCCGATGAGCAGACATATGATGAGCCAGTTCAGATTTCGTCGCAGGATATATCGAGCTCGCGTCCGGTGGGAGAGCCGGGGCACGGCCATGAGTTGAAGATACCTCCTGTGGCCATATATCGGTAATACCACGACCACGAATATTGTTAAGCCCAGTGCTAGCGTACTGGCAGCCGTCTCTCGAATGACATTCATGGGGGCAACCTCCCCTGTGCGGACACATAGAGATCATTGAGGGCGTGCATTGTCGTCAACGCGATGGCGGCCGGACTAGCCGCTGAGTCTTTTCACCACTGCGTTTCGGGCCTCGGCCGCGGCCCGGTAGAAGCTACGCAGTTCTTCGAACCTCGGGAGGAGATCCTCGTTCACGATCTGTTCCACATCGCCGCCACAGGCGGACTCCAAAGCTCGGCGATGCCGCGTGACGAGTTCGGAGAACGAGCTCTGTGCGAGATGTGCGGCGGCGCGTCGTACCTGGACGTCATCGATCGAGATCAGCATGCCGCCCGCGGTGGTCGGTGTCGTGCGGCCACCCACGATCGCCAGTTCGGCATCGGTGCGGCCGGTCCACCCGCTTTGATCACCTGCCAGCACGGTCTGCAGGAGGTCCCAGGATTGGCCAAGGGTCAACGGGTCACCTACGACAGCGGTGACCGAGTCCGAAGGAGAGGCATCCGCGTCGACGCGGTAGAGGATGAGTGTGGCGCTCATGGCTTTCCTGTCAGATCGAAGGGAGCGTCAGCCACCGTATACGAGCCGCCAGTGAGGAAAATGGGGGTCGAACTTCGGTGTGCCCCAGGGCAGCACTGGTGCGAGCGCCGCGTGGACCCGCTCTACAGCCGCATCGGTGTACTCCTGGAACGTCGTCGTCGCCCGGAGGAACACACGCCCCTCGGGCAGTGGGTCAATGGAGACGAAGGCTCCCGTCGCACGCAAGTGCTCCACCCCCCCGGCAGCCTCCAGCACGTCCGGACCGATCACCATGACCCATGAGTAGCCTCTTACGGAATCGTCACTGCGAGGGCGTGTGTCGTCCTCGAGGAGGCCCAGTGAGCTTTCCAGGGCACTGGACGGCGGCTGCGCGTCGTCGGCGACGAATCCGAATTGCGGTGGCCGCCCCTCGGCGTGCTGGTGGAGCAGGGCCGCACACTTCTCGGGCAGCGGGTCGCCATGCGCGGCGATCGGCTTCGTCGACCGAATCTCGGCTGTCAGGGTCATCCACTCCGGCACGTCCATGAACCGATGGGCACTTATTTGCAACCGAGGAAATCCCAGGTCTCCAGCGGCATCTCGCGCCGCCACGGAGAGGGACATCTCCTCCGGCATTTCGAGGCCTGCCCGCAAGAAATTCTGATAGTTGTCGGGCGTCCAGTCATACTCTTTGGTCGTCCTGCGCCCGCGCCTCAATGACACGACGCGCAGAGTCGACAGCAATTCGCCATCCGGATCGCGGATCTGATCCACCGCCTGACCGAAGACGTCTTCGCCCAGCTGACAAAGGGCCATTTCCGTCCAGTCGAGCACGAGACCCTGGAACTCAGCGCCCTGGGCGGGTGTCCGATGATCTACGAGCACGGCCAATTCGGCAATCATGCCGTTCTCCTCTGTGCAATGGGCGATCACTGAGGTGGGCGGTTAATAGGTTGAGCGCCACCGGATTCGGGGCCCCAGAGCCTCGCCTCCGGTGGCACTCAACTAGCGTTTACCGACCTTACCAGGGCAGTAGCTTATTGGGTCGCCGCACCTCCGGACAATGCGCCTCCGGCGAACGCTAGTACGGCAAGCAGGCCGGCTGCCGTACCTTCGCCGACGGCACCCCAGTCTATGGACGGCATCTGCCATTGAGGAGCACCGAGCGGGGGATGGTTCGGCACCGCGGTGGGTACCGGAACAGGGCCAGGCACGGGCACCGGCACAGGATGCGGCTCCGGCGATGCGGGCGGCCTTATCTTCGTGATCGTATAGACCTCGACACCTTTTCCTCGCGAAGTGACGGAAATGAATTCGCGCGGATTTGATCGGTTTACGCCACCGCGTGGAGAGATCGTGAAGCCGAGCCGAATGGGCCGATTATCACCCTTCGCGCGCAGCTGCTTCTTGAGGTATTTGATGTAGTTCTTCAGCTGCCCCGGAGCTTGCTGCTCAGCAGGGCCACCTGCATGTTTGACTTCCCAGATGTAGACCGCGTCGTCCGTCCAGTACAGCACATCCGCGTAACCCGGCTTCTTCCCAGGATTATCGTAGGACCCGCCACGAATATAATTATCCGTACGCGAAGTGGTGACTCTGCCCTGGCCGCCGTTATTCATCAGATCATGCAGCCGCAGATACATGGCCGTCAGGTCGACGGCCGTCTCATGCGGCTCCTTGTATATATCCCACCATTTCCGTTCCTCGTCGTCGTCCGCCGCCTTCACGGCTGCCGCGGACACCTGCTTGCCGTACTCCTCGGGCGACATATCGATGGGGATATGTCCGTCGAGTTCGATATTGCCGATCGGGTTGCCGCCGGCGAAGGCATAACGGTTGGCGGTCCAGGGATCAAGGCCGAGACTCAGGTCGTTCAGGGCACCGTTATAGGAGTCACGAACCAGGAAACGGTTGAGGCCCGGGTTGTAGTCGCGGAACCCCATGTCGTACATGCCGGTGGAGTTGTCCCAGCGCTTGGCGTTGAAGCGGTAGGGGTTGTACTCCTCCTTGGCGGTCGGGTCGACGGGGTCGGGCTTGTCGACGCCGGTGAAGAGCTTGTCGTCGTTCTTGCCGTAGGCGGTGTAGCCGTAGGTGGCGCGGGTGTCGCCATCTTGCTTGGTGATCTGCTCGACGTCGGTGTGCGGGTTGTAGCCGTAGTAGGAGTTCTCCTCCGACCCATTGGCATCGACCTTCACCTGCGACAAGCGCTCACCCCATGGCGAGTACTGGAAGGACTTGGTTAGTTTGCCGGCCACCTCTTCGTCCAGGACCTCCGCCGAGAGGCCGAGGTAGGAGTAGGCGGTGGTCTTGGCCTTGTCGGTGCCTTCCTTCTCGGTCTTGCTGGTGGTGCGGTCGAGCGGGTCGTAGGTGTAAGTGGTGACGGTGTTGGTAGTGCCGTCGGTGCCGAGCTTTTCGTGCTTGGTGACGTGGTCGAAGCCGTCGTAGGTGTACTTCTCCCAGGTCTTCCCGCCACCCTGAATAGTGCGCAGCCGGCCGTAGGGGTCGTAGGTGTAGGTTGCCGTGACTCCGTCGGTGGCGGAGGTCATCAGGCGGTTGCGGTCGTAGGTAAAGGTGGTCTTCTTGCCTAAGACCTCCTGCTCCCAGACGTTGCTGTTGGGGTCGTGGGAGTAGGTCTCGGTCTCCGCGGTGCCGCCGCCGACCGGGGTCTTGACGGTCTTGGCGATGCGATCGCGGGGGTCGTAGGTGTAGGCGTAGTCGTGTTCGAGGTAAGCGCCGGGGGTGTCGGCGCTCTGGATCTTGGCGTGGTCGCTGGCGCGCTGCAGGTTGCCCTGGTAGCCGATCGTGTGCTCGGCCACGACCGTGGCGTTGGGCTTGGTCTCCAGGCTGTGGCGCAGGAGGCCGGACAGGAAGTAGTCGTAGGTAACGGTGTTGCCGTTGCCCTTGGTCTCGGTGAAGCGTTCGCCGCGACTGGTGTAGGTGTAGCGGGTGGTCTTCGGCGCCGGATCGGCGGCCGACTTCTTGTTGACCACCTGCTCTACCAGGTCACGGACGTCGTAGCCGTAGGTGGCGACCGTCTTGTCGTGCGTGCGCTCCACCACGGCGCTGTTCTCGTTGTAGCGATAGCCGGTGGTGTTCTTCAGCGTGCCCTTGATCGACTCCTTGATCGTGTCGATCTGGTTGAGGTTGGTGTAGGAGATGTCCCACAGATCGATCTTCGCGGTCGGGGACTTGTCCTCAATCGTGGTGAGGTTGGCGTTGGCGTCGTAGGTGTAGGAGAAGTCCTTCTTCTCGCTGTCGGACTCGCCGCTGTTGTCGCGCACCAGCTTGACCGCATCGGCCGCCACGGTGCCGTTGGCGTCGTCGGTGAGGGTGACGCTGTGGGCGGTGCCGGCGGTGAAGGTGTAGGTGCCGAGTTCGACCCAGGTGCCGGGGTTCTTGGTCTGGTCGAGGGTGGCGCTGGCCTCGCCGCCCTGGTGCTTGACCTTGTATTTGGCGTTGGTGGCTGTGGCGCCGGAGGGGTATCGGACCTGGACCTTGTAGGTGCCGGCGGTTGGGGTGGTGAGGTTCCAGGTGAAGGAGGACTGGCCGGTGCCGGCGGGGGCGGTGGCGTAGTCGTAGCCGACGAACCCGGTGGTCGGCTCGGCCTGGGGGCCGACGATGTTGGATGCTGAGCTGCCGCCGGTGCCGAGGGTCCAGGTGCCGGTGGTGGTGGTCTGGCCGGTGTCGGAGTTGTCATTCATGACGACGTCGAGGCCGAGGGGGACGCCGTCGTCGGAGTGGGTCTTGAGTTTGCCGTCGGGGTAGTAGGACCAGTCCAAAGCGCGCTGTGACGAGCCGCCTGCGCTGGTGACGGTGCGGTTGGTCTGCAGGCCGAGTTCGTTGTAGTCGTAGGTGGTCTTGATGTCCCACGGGTCGGTGGTGGTCTTGGACCAGCCGTTGTCCCAGTAGGTCATCGTGCTGACGTTGCGGATGCTCTGCCCGTGCGAGGGCGGCTGGGAGATCTCCTTCAGCCGGGAGACCGCGTCGTAGGCGTACAAGACGCTGTCGGGCTTGTTGTAGACCGGGTCGGACCGGTCGTAGGGGTAGATCTCCTCGATCGGACGGTTCAGCTTGTCGTATTTGGTTTCGGCGACGAAGTCGACCAGGTCGCCGCCGCGTTCCACCCCGCGTGGGGTGATGGTCTTGGTCTTGTTGCCGACCTCGTCGTAGACGAACTGGGTGGTGACGTACTTGAGGGCGTCGCCGGTCCCGGAGTGCGGCACCTTGGTCTCGGTGACGTCGCCGCGCTCGTTGTAGCCGATGAACGTCGTGTTCTTGTCCTGGTCGGTCTGGCTTACGACCTGGCCGTCCAGGTCGTACTCAGTGCCCGTCTCGAACCCGGCCGCGTCCTTGACCGCGGTGACGCGGTGATTGCGGTCGTAGGTGGAGATCGCGCTGTAGTCGCCGGTGTCGGCGGTGGCGTTCTTGCGCGGGTCGATGACCTTGGTGACGTTGCCGACGTCGTTGTACTCGTAGGTGATCTTGTTCTGCCGAGCGTTGGCGACGTCGGTGGTGATGGCGCTGATCAGCTGGTAGATCGGGTCGTACTTGTACGTAGTGGTGAATTCGGCCGGGTTCGCGCCGGGCAGGTTGCCCTTGGGCTCGGTCTGGGTGGCGAGGTTTCCGGCCTCGTCCCAGGTGAAGGTGGCCTTGCGCTCCGGCCCGTCGGTGGTGTCCTTGGGCAGCACCGACTCCAGCAACTGGTCGGCCTTGTCATACCGGGCCGTGGAGACCGCGCCGTTGGGTGCGGTGGCCTTGGTGATGTTGTCGTTGGCGTCGTAGACCGGCGCCGGGGTGACGATGAACACCGGCGGGGAAGCGTCCTGGTCCTTGGGAACCTTGGACTCGAGCGGGCGTTTGAAGATGTCGTAGGTCTGGGTGGTCTTCTTGCCAAGTGCGTCGGTGACTGACAGCACGTTGCCGCGCACGTCGTATTCAGTGACGGTGGTGTGGTCGTCCTCGGCCGCCGTTTCGAGGCCGTACGCGTCGGTGATCTTCCGCGGGTAGCCGGTCGGGTGGTAGTCGGTGTAGGCGGTGGTGTTGCCGTTGGCGTCGACTGTCGTGGCCAGCTGGCCGAAGGGGTCGTAGGTGTAGGTGGTGACGTAGTCGTCAGCGACGTCGGTGGTTTTGACGCCGAGCGGGTCGGTGACCTTGAGCAGGTTGCCGTTGGCGTCGTAGTCGAACTTCCACGTGTGGCCCTTGGGGCTGGTCTTCTCGGTCAGGTCGGCGATGTAGCCGTTCAGGTCGCTCTGGTACTTCAGCACCGTGGGCGGGGTGCTGTTCTTGTTGGCCTCGGCGTCGGTGATCTCCAGCGGGTAGCCGGTCAGCGGGTCGTACTTCCACGTCGTGGTGGCGTCTTCCGTGGTGCGGTCGGGACGGCCTTTCTCGATCAGTGTGGTGACATTGTGATCGGCGTCCCACACCAGATCGGTGATCTCGCCGTTCGCGTTCGTGATCTCATCGGGACGGCCGTAGGCGTCCAGGACGTAGCGGGTCTGGTGCTGCAGCGGGTCGGTCACCGTGGAGTGAATGACCGCGTCGCCCGGACCGTCTGGATCCTCATAGGCGAAGCCGTTGTCTTGCCCCAGACGGTCGGTCAGGGTCTGGACCTTCCACAGATCTTCCGGGTCTTCGGTGGCGTCGTAGTAGTCCAGCTTGGTGGCGTACTTCTCCGAGCCCTGCGGGGTTTCCGTGTGGGAGCGCGGGTCGATGACCTTGACGAGTTTGACGTTCTTGTTGCCCTGGGTGGCGTCGTATTGGAAGGCGAACGTCTTGGCCTCGTCGTCACCCGCGCCGTCGATCATCCGGGCGAGCAGGCCCTTGTCGGTGTAGGCGAAGGTGACCTTGCGGCCGGCGATGTCGCTGATCGACTCGACGTTGTCGATGATGTGCGGATTGGTCAGCTTGGTGTCGTCGACCGGCTGCCAGTTCTCGTCGTCGATGTAGGTGTAGTCCTGGCCCTTGGCGTAGTAGTCGAACCTCAGAGTCTGGCGGCCGGCAGCGTCGGTGATGTACTGCAGGAACTTGGTCGGCTTGTTGTTCGACCTGCGCCGCTCATAGGTGAACGACATGGTGTTGCCGTTCTTGTCGACGATCGCGGACTGGAAGCCTTCGTCGTCGAAGAAGAACTGGGTGCGGTCGGGCTTGGTGAACACCCATTGCCGCTGCGGGTCGTCGGTGGGGTAGTCGGGGTAGCGGTCGTCGGGGACGCGCTGCAGGTACAGGTGCACGCCGCGCGGGTTCTTGTAGCCGCACGTGGAGGGGGTGCAGGTGTTGGGGTCTATGCCTTCGGGCAGCGTCCACACGTGTGTGGTGCCGTCGCCGTCGGTCAGCCTGACCTGCGATGGCCAGATCTTGCCGGGTGGGTGGAACTGCAGTTGCGAGCCCAGCTTGGACAGCGTGCTGGTTTGCAGTGACCAGCCGTAGCCGAGTGAGGCTGTTGAGGTGTCCAGGGAGTTATAGGTCATGCGGGCGAAGGTCTGCACGCCGCGGGAGGGGTTGGTGAAGACGTTGTAGTTCCAGACGACGTTGCCGGCGTAGGGGTTGACCAGCGCGGTGCCGCCGGCGCCGGTGTTCTTGCCGGTGTAGGTGTAGAACTTCTCCAGCCCCAGCAGGTCGCTGGTCGGAGAGTCGATGCGGATCTGCTGCGGCAGTTCCGGCAGGTGGTGGGTGGCCGACTTCCAGTTGTTGGTGGTGGTGTCTTGGACGTCCCACACGACCTGAGCGCCTTCGGCCAGGTTGGTGCCGGGGCCGGTCACGGTCGGTGCCTTGACGGGGACGGTGACGACCGTCGTCTCACCTGGGGCCAGCGGCGCGCCCAGCGTGGTCTTGCGCTGGTTGTCGGGGGTGGAGATGTCGGTGCCGTCGGGGAGCTTCCAGTGGTAGGAGACTGCCGTGGTGGTGGCCGGCCAGGTCTCGTTCGTGGTGTTGATGACCACCACCGGCAACTCGATCGTGGCGGCCGAGTCCAGTCGCTCCGGTGTGCCCGGCACGTAGAACGTCGATGCGCCGGTGGCCTTGTCCCGGTAGACGATGCGCAGCCGTGGACGTAGGACCGGCTCTTCGGCCTCGCTGGACAGGAAGGAGACCGCCTGCTTGGCGGTGCCGGCCTCGTTGGCCACCTTCAGCAGCAGGCCCTTGTTGGCGGCTGGGTCGGCGACCCATGCCTTGGCTGCGTCGGTGACCGTCAATCGCCGCCAACCCGGCGCGGTGTTGCCTGCGGGCGTGCTGCCGAGCGCGGGGGTGGCGAAGTCGCCGCCCGTCGTCGTCCACGGGCTGGTCCAGGTGGCCGCCTCGGTGAAAGCGGTGGTCAGCCGGTGCGCGGCCAACGTGGTGCCGGAGCCGGTGGCCGAGGCGCCCCACATCGACAGGGTGGCCTCGCTGATGTCGGCATCGGCCGGCACGGCGTCGGCGAACTTGCTGAACGACATCACTGCGCGGGTGTTGCCCAGGGCGCCGGTGGTGTTGCCGACCGGTACCCGCGCCTGGTCGTGTCCGGCCACGGGCTCGCCCGAGGACAGCATGGTGTCGGCGTCGGCGTACAGCGTGGTGGCGATTTGTCCCGGCCGGGGCGCGACCACGGTCATCTCCTGCGATGGCGAGCGCTTGCCGTTGGCCAGCACCGCCACCACCCAGTAGGTGATCTCGTGAATGTACTGGGAGTCGGCTACCGCTTCGGGGTCGCCGCCGCTGGCGGTGTCGGTGTGGGAGGTGACGTCCGGCGGCAGCGTGGTCACCAGCGACCCACCCCCCGTCTGGGTCGTCACGCCTCCGGGGAGTTCGCATCCCGACGGGCAGGTACGGTGCAGCTCGTACCCCACCAGGTCGTCGGAGGCGTCCTGCGGGGTGGGGTCCTCATAGGCGGTCCACGACAGGGAAGCGCCCACCGAGGTGGCGGTGGTGACCGGCTTGAGCGTCACGCTCGGCAGGCCGTAGGTGACCACCAGCTTCGGCGTATTGACCGTTTCGGCCGCATAACCATCGCCGCCGTAGACGCTTTCCGTGGCCGCCTCGTACACCGGGCCGCCCACCTTCGCGGTCGCCGACTCATCAGCCGCCTTCAGCATCAGCCCGTTCGACGTGAACTCCTGGCCCAGCCAGCCCTGCACCACCTGGGTGACGTCGAAGGAGTGCCAGCGCGACAATTCACCCGGCTGCCGGGTCACCGTCGCGGCCGGGGTGGCGTTGAAGGACGGCTGGGAGCTCCAGGACACGTCGTAAATCGACCAGTCGGAGGTGATTTCGTGGGCGCCGATCGTCACCGGCCCGGCCTCACCCAGCGCCTGGTCGAAGTACACCTCGAACCGTGCCTGATCGACCTGCACATTCTCATCTGGCAGCTCGTCCAGCACCGGGATGTTGATCAGCGACCGGTTGATCGCGCCCGCGCTGGTGCGGCCTACCGGCAGTTGCCAGGCGTCTTGGAAGTTGCCAGTGCTGCTGGCCGAGGTCACGTAGGTGTCCTGGGACCAGAACCAGTCCGGCTGAAGCCGGATCGTCGGGTCGATGACCACCGGCCACTTACGCTCCGCCGCGGCCAGCCAGCCCGCATCCGGGGTGAGCGTGATCGTCGCCTCGCTGCCCTGCTGGCTGACCTCCTGCCGCACCGCCTCCGACGAGCGCCATCCGTACGGCGAGGTGGCGTCCTTCTCAGAGTCGATCATGAACGGCTTGGGGATCGTGAACGCCGCCGTGCCGTCCGGCCCCAGGAACGCGATCGACCCGTCCGACCGCGCCTGCGCCTGCATCCCGCCGGTCTTGACGGTGAACGCATACGACGCGCCCGCGGCCGGCGGCCCGGTCAGCACGAGATACTCCTTCACCCCCTCCGAGGTGAGCCGGTAGACCAGGTCGACACCGTCCCACACGCCGGGATAGGTGACCGTGGACCCCTCGACCTTCGGCGTGATCTGCCGCGCCTCGCCCGGCACGCCCAGGGTGAGCTGCTGCTCGCCCGTCTTGACCCGCACCAGCTTGTCGCTCTTGTCGCCGAAGCGGGTGGAGAAGCCGGTCTTGTCGTTGCCGTGCGTGAAGCCGTCGTCGGCCAGCCCGTCGATCCGGGTGTCGATCGGCTGCCAGGAGCCGTTCTTGTCCCGGTAGCGGAGCGGACGCGAGGACACCTCAGCCTGCCGCCGGCCGTCTTCCAGCTCATACACGGTGGTGAACCGGGAAGCCTTGCCCGGCAGCTCCTTGACCCGTTTGCCCGGCGGCGCGGCCACGCGCCGCTGCTCGGCCGGGCTGGTGTTGCGGCCCGGCAGGATGATCTTCTGATCGCTGGGGCGCATCTCGCCCTTGGGATCCTCGGCGAACCATCCCGCCACCTGCGCGGCCAGCCAGCTCGACACGCGGGATATCAGGTTCGGCTCGGCAGACGTCGCGGTTGCGGTCTGCGCGGTGGCGGGCGGTGCGGGGGCCAGCGTGATCACCAGCGTGGCCGCCACGACCACGCTGATCAACGTGCGTAACCGTGTGTGACGGCGAGGTCGGGGCCTGTCGGCCGGTTGCGGTCGTGCGAGGGGTAATTGCGGCACGGGCACACTCCATAGGCATGCGACCCACGAGGGTCGCAGATAAGGAGGATCTAAAGATCCCTCAGGCAAAACATCCGCATCACGCCACAAATCGGCACATTCGGTCAAGAACCACGGAAAGTGACTTACCAGAAGAGTCGAACACACTGTTGAATGAGACGCGGCAAGCCTGCCGGGCTGCGAAGATCCACTCGAAGGCGGGGCCCCAGCCGATCCCCAAGAGATGTAACGGAGAGTGAAAGATCCAGGTCGCCGAGACCACCCCTCAACGCACCTGGCAGTCAATTCCCAGCTAACTCACAGCAATTGACACAGTCCGTAAACACTTGCTCCAGAACACCTATGACGTGCAGAAAGGCGCGTCAGGCGGGTCTACGGCGACGAATCTTCGCAAGACGGCCTTGACCGCTGTCACCATCCATGTCTAGATCGAAAAGGTTTGCCGTTGCCCGCCCTCACACCCCCGGGAGGACACCCATGACAGCGACCAGAACGCCCCCGCGGTGACCACCCACCCTCACGAACCCATCACCGAGCAGCGACACACCCGCGGACAGGCGATCCGCACCGCCACCGTCCTGGCCGGCCTCCTCCACCTCATCGCCGCCGCCCTCCTGATCGGCATCCCCGCCAACTCCCCCACCCTCGACGAAGTGCCAACCCCAGAAAGCGACACCACCAGTCCGCCACCGGCTGCTCTCGTCGCCCGGCCAAACTCCACACCGGCAAGCCCCACCTCAGCTCCTCGCCGGATCAGCGCCGCCACCATCACCCCGACAAACAGCCCACGCCCGACCACTGCTTCACAGCGAAAGCGCACCACACCACCCGCCGCCGCCCAGATAACACCTGCACGACAGCAGCCGCAGACCGCAGCCGCGCTACCGAACGTCCCCAAGTCAACGAAACCCACCAGCCGACCCGCCACAACCGGCACACAGCAGGCGTCACTGAGCACGCCTCCCAAAATCAGCCATGTGCACACCCCACCCGGCCAAGCCGGACAACCACCGGGACAGGAAAAGAAATCAACACAACCGCCCGTGGATGACCAGCCCACCCCACCCGGCCAGGCGCGGAAAGTGACCTCGCCGTAACGCGTCTACAGCAACGCTGGGCGAGCCTGTGTGGCGAGGTGTAGCGGGTTGCCCCAGCCAGGACGCTCGTGCCAGCAGGCCCGGTGCCTCCGCACCCGCTGCAGCACCCTGGGGACGCTTGGACATGGACCGGAACGCTCTCGGGCGTCCTGCTGCTTCTGCGGCCTGAAACGCGTTGAGTTGTCGCCGAGCTGAGGTTAGTTGTGCGTGCATTCGCCGTGTTGCCAAAGAGCGAACTTTCGCCGAGCTCACGAGCAGCCCTCTGGACCGGCCGTGACGATAAGGCGACAGGCTGATGAGTGACTACTGGTCGGAGACGCGCCCCATCTTGCCGCTGTACACCAGCGAGAATCGGGCGGCCGGTACCACGATGTCGGCAATCTCCGCCACGCTCGCGCTCGGCCGCGTCCGACGCCTGGCTGGCCATGCCTACCGACGTGGCTACCAGCACGCTACCCGTCAGCCTTATGGCTCCTAACACCATGATCGCTGGCTTGCTCCGCTGCCTGTCTGATCGTTGATCTGCGCGCGAGGAAGGCAGGTCGCTCCATGTACGCCCTGAGCGAGCTGCCGCCTGAATGCAGAGTCACTCACCGCCATCCGGACGCCAGCACGCGGCCGGGGGTACCAACGCCGGCACTAAACTCACGCACGGGACGAACCTTTGTGATCGACGGAGGAGCACTGTGTCCGGGTGGCAGGACGCTTCGGTCTTCTTTCTCCCCCCTGTCCGTGAGGCAGACGAGCGGTGGTTCCGCGGCCTATCGGCGACCATCGGGCTCCACTCCGACGGCTACCTTTTTCAGGAGAAGGAGAAGAGTCTGCCCGGCAGATGGGCGAACCTGGACGTTGGAGCGCAGCTGATCAGTCGCCCGGCGGGCAGCACCCTCGTGATCAGCTACTTCTCCCGCGACTTCTACTGGGACGTGGCGAAGGCCCCGGACCGGTGGGTCGGCTTCTGCCATGTGTTCGCCTGGGCCTGCGTCGCGCTCTCCCCGTTCGCCGCAGTCGCCCTCGACACGATCTCCGACGACATCCTGCGCGACGTTCGGATATACGAGGAGCCGGTAGCGGAAGTTGACGGCGCCCGGCTCCTGAACATGTCGTACGCGCTGCTGTATCTGGGCCCGGAACTGAACCGGGCGGCGCTGGAGAAGTCGCCGCCTTGGGGCGTCTACAGTCATTTGCTCAGCAACGGCGGACGCGTCGCCTCGTCTTGGCAATACGACGAATTTCCCGAGTGACGGCGAGAGCGGCACTACCGATCGCCCGCCCGGATCTGCAGCCAGTGGCCAGCGATCATGGTGCTACGAGCTATTAGTTGAGCTTCTTTACGAAGGTGCCCTTCGGGGCCTGCGTCGTTACGAGATCACGCTCACGCGGCAGCGCGAGAGCAGCCCGCACCACCTTGCGGTTCGAGCCGAACTCCTCAACCAGCCCCTTCTCCCCCGGCTGGTAGCGGCCTGACTGGATCCGGGACGCGATCTCCTCGGCCAGGGCCTCGCCCTTCGTCGGCGGCCGCCGTACCTTCGTGCCCTCCGGGCCGACGAACCGGCCGAAGTGGCCACGCGAGTGGATCAGCCCCTCTTCGCGCAACTCCCGCCGCACCAGCCCTACGGCTACAGCGGCCCCCAACCGACGCACGGGTACGGGTACCAGCCGCCCACCAGCCCGCCACCCCCAGCCGCCGCGACGCAACACTGGTCTGATTGTCCTCTTGGCGGTCGGCATCCCCCTGCTTCTCCTCGGGGGCTGTGCCGCCGTCGGCTTAGTCCTGTTTTACAGCAGCAAGGACAGGGTGGTGACCGAGGCCGACTCGCCGGTCGCCAGGATGCCGTCCAAGCAGCCAGAGGCGAACCAGCCACCCGCAACGGAACCCGCCCAGCAGCAGCCGCAGGAGCAGCTCAAGCAGGAGTCATCCACGGCAACGGTCGGCGGCTCGATCACCCTTCAGGGGACAGACCCAGGGTTGCAGGTACCGGTCACAGTGAACCAGTTGGTGAACCCCGCCAACCCTGCTCAGGACTTCATGAAGCCGAAGACCGGCAACAAGATCGTCGCGGTGCAGGTGACGCTCGCGAACGTGGGTCGCGCGGTGTACAGCGATGCTCCGACGAACGGTGCTCTGCTGATTGATGGTGAGGGGCAGCAGTATCGTTCGTCGTTCCATGACGTGCGTGAGGGGCAGTCGCTTAGCGGCATGGTGACGATCAACACGGGGGATTCCCGCAAGGGGATGATCGTGTTCGAGGTGCCTGAGGGCGCGAAGTCGGCCAAGCTCCAGTTCGCGTTGAACAGCGGGTTCGCTGATCAGAAGCGAGAATGGACGCTGTCCTAGCTCGACGGAGTCTCGACCGGGTCGGCGTTGTGGCCCGGAGGGCGCGCTCAATCGCAGGGTACGCCGGCCAGGGCGTGAGCCGCCTGCGTGATGGCCGCGGCCTCGCTGGTCAGGGACTTGTCGACGATGACCAACGGGTTGCCGAAATAGCTCTTCGAGCGCCGCATCCGCTTGACCAACCGGGGCGGGGCCGTGCGCAGGGTCTGCTCCTCGTCGGCCAGCACGAAGCCCACGATGCGGTGGGCACCGCTGCGGCCGGTTCCCCGCGGGAGGGGCATCAGGCGGACGGCCGAGATCTGCGACCACGGCACGGTGAAGCCGTGGCGGGGCAACGTAACCCCCGATTCGTCCAGCACGAGCACGGGCTTGTCGGGCCTGATCGGGAGTGGCCGGGGCGCGGTGGTCATGTGTTTCGCCGTTGGCGGGGAGCCAAAACCCAAGCGATCACAGTCGGAGCTGGACGTCACACTTCGCACAAGATCAGCGGGGCGGCCGGGCCGCTGCCCGACCTGGCCGTCGCCGGTCCAGGCCACTACCGCCTGCGCGTCCACGCCCGCACGCTGCCATGGGACGAGAACGACCCCGACGCTCCGCTGGAGGAGCACCTGCTCGTCGTCTATCCCGGCCGCTCGACGGACAAGGTCGTCTACCGCCCGCGCGGCTGACCTCGCGGAGCGCGTGCGTTCAGCTCGGCGGCGAAGCGGACCGCACCGCGTTGGGCCTGGACCCGTGCCACCCCAGCCTTCGGGCGTTTCACCGACAGGCACCCGCTCGCTGTGCCCGGTGCCGTACACGTCGGCCGTGTCGAAGAACGTGATCCCGAGGTCGAGCGCCCGGTGCACGGCGGCCACGGACTCGTCGTCGTCCACCTCCCCCCATCCCGCGAGCTTGCCACCGAAGGTGAACGGTCCCCCGATGGCCCAGGCGCCGAACCCGATCGCACTCACCTGGATGCCACTTCGCCCCAGCTGCCGGATCGGAACCGTCATGTCAGGCTCTCCTTCTGGCGTGCCGTGAACGTCTCGGGAATGACGCTGTCACCTGGAGTGGGGTCCAGGTCAAGGCGCCATGGTCATGACGGAGGCCACGATGGAGGCCACGGCAGGGCATGGAAAACATCAGATGAGCAGTCTGTGAACAAGACGCCATGCGCCAAGCTTTCGACCTTGTGCTCCATATCTTGCAACTAGCATTCGTCTGCCCTTTTTACGGCGATTTGCTGGGAGAAGAACGTGGATGTCAGGCGGCCGCGCGCGGTGATCCTCGCGTCGCTCCTCCTCGTGACCGGCGTGACCGGTTGCTCGGCAACCCACGCTCACGAGCACGCCCCGCCACCCACGCCGGCAAAGCCGTCCTCGCCCGCCGCGAGCGCCGATCCCGTCGTACAGATCTCCGCGAGCCATTGCGGCGAAGGGTGGACGAACCCGCACGCCGGCCAGCAGACCCTCATGCTCAGCAACACCGGGGACGCCCCCTCGGAGGCCGACCTCATCCAGGTGCCGGGCGGCGCCGTGTACGCCGAGGTGGAGGGGCTGGCCCCCGGGGTGACCCGGCCCATGCAGGTCAGCCTCGCCCAGGGCACGTACGCCATCCGCTGCGAGATCGACGAGCGTGACCCGATCGTCGGCCCGTCCGTCAAGGTCACCGGGCCGGGCGAGGGCGGCCCGGCGACCACGCCGGTCTCCTACAGCGACCTGCTCGCCCCGGCGAAGGCGTACACCCAGTACGTCGCCGGTGGGCTGAAGACCCTGCGGGCGAAGACGAAGGCGCTGAAAGGCGCGGTGGACCGGGGGGACCTGGCCGCCGCCAGGAAGGCGTGGCTGCCCGCCCACCTCGCCTACGAAAGCCTCGGTTCCGCGTACGGCACTTTCGGCGACTTCGACGCGACGATCAACGGGCGTCCCGCGGGGTTGCCCGGCGGCGTCCACGACAAGAACTTCACCGGCCTGCACCGGGTCGAGTACGGCCTGTGGCACAGGGAGTCGGCGAAGACGCTGCGCCCGGTCGCCGACCGCCTGTACAAGGACGTCGAGGCGCTGTGCGACGACTTCCCCGACGAGCGGCTCGAACCCGCCGACCTGCCCCTGCGCGCGCACGAGATCCTGGAGAGCACCCTGCAGTTCGAGCTGTCGGGCCGGGCCGACGAGGGCAGCGGCACCACACTCGCCACCGCCGCCGCCAACGTCAAGGGCACCCGCGCGACCATCGGCGTGCTGCGCCCGCTGCTGGACGGCCGTTACCCGGGGCTGAAGCAGGTGGACGAGCAACTCGACCGGGTGGAGGCGCTGCTCACGGCCCAGAAGCACGGCGACACGTGGACACCCGTCGACCGGCTGGACCCCCGGATCCGCGAATCCATCAACGGCGCGGTCGGCGGGCTGCTGGAGGGGCTGGCCCCGATCGCCACCATTCTCTTCCCGAGGCGGACACAATGAGCAGCCACAACCGCAGGGCGTTCCTCACCGGAGCGCTGGCCACCGGGATCGCCGGTGCCGTCGCGAGCACCGCCGCGCGCACGGTGCCACCGGCGGCGGCCGACGCGGGTGCGCCACCCGTGCCCGGCTTCCACGGCCCGCACCAGGCGGGGGTGCTCGACGTTCCCCGGCGCAGAACGATCGTCGCGGCCTTCGACGTGCTCGCCGACGGCAAGCACGAGCTGACGGAGCTGTTCCGTACGCTCACCGACCGGGCGCGCGGGCTGACGACGGGCGGGGCCCCGCCGCAGCTCGGCATCACCGCGCCGCCCGCCGACTCGGGCATGCTCGGGCCGAGCCTGCCCGCAGGGGCCCTGACGGTCACCCTCGGACTCGGCGCGTCGCTCTTCGACGACCGCTACGGCCTGGCCGCGCGCAAACCGGCCGGCCTGACCCAGATGCCCGTCTTCCCGAACGACGACCTGGATCAGACGTGGTGCCACGGCGACCTCAGCCTGCAGTTGGAGGCGGACGACGACGACACCGTCCTGCACGCGCTGCGCGACATCGCCCGCCACACCCGGGGCGTCATGCAGGTGCGCTGGCGCATGAACGGGTTCACCAGCCCGCCGCGCCCGAGCGGCACGCAGCGCAACCTCATGGGGTTCAAGGACGGCATCGCCAACCCCGACACCAAGGACGCCTCCGAGATGGACCGCCTGGTGTGGGTGCGGGATGACAAGCCGGACACGGCCTGGACCACGGGCGGCAGCTATGTCACCTTCCGGCTGATCCGGATGCTGGCGGAGTTCTGGGACCGGGTGGGGCTGAGCGAGCAGGAGCAGATCTTCGGCCGTACCAGGGACGCAGGCGCGCCGCTGGACGGCCGGCGCGAGGAGGACGTGCCCCGATACGAGCTGGACCCGGTGGGCAAGGTGATCCCGGTCACCAGTCACATCAGGCTGGCGAACCCGCGTACGCCCGCGACGGACGCCAGCCGCATCCTGCGCCGCAGCTTCAACTACGACCGAGGCGTGGACGAGGTGGGCAATCTCGACGTCGGGCTGCTCTTCACCTGTTACCAGCAGGACCTGCACCGGCAGTTCGAGGCGGTGCAGAAGCGGCTGGAGGACGAGCCGCTGGTCGACTACATCACGCCGTTCGGGGGCGGCTACTTTTTCGTGCCGCCCGGCGTCCGGGACACATCGTCCTTTTATGTCAATAATATGCTGATTTGACCATATTTATAGCTGTATTTACCTGTTTGTCATCTTTGTAGCGTTAAGGCGTTGCGTGTGTCCGGTGGTATCCCCTGGGGCGCCCGCGAGTCGTCTTACTCCCTGCGCCGCCCGAGCCGAGAAGCGGTTCGGCTTCTTCGAAGGAGGCACCGTGGGCACTGGCCCAGGTAAGAAAGCAACGCGCTGGTACGCGGCGGCGGCCACGCTGGCAGCCGCCGGAGCGCTCGCGGTCGCGGGCACCACGCCCGGTTCCGCGGACACCGTGACGCCGTCGGCCACGCCGACCGCGTCCGACACCGCGTCCCCCACCGCGTCCGCCACCCCGTCGGCGACGGCCAAGGCCCTGACCCCGCAGGCGCTGGCCGCGGCGCAGGCCAAGGCGAGGGCGGTCCGTACCAACACCCCCATCAAGCACGTCGTCGTGCTCTTCAACGAGAACGTGTCGTTCGACCACTACTTCGGCACCTACCCGAAGGCGGCCAACACCGACGGCACCACGTTCAAGGCGGCCAAGGGCACCCCGCCGGTGGACGGGCTGACCAAGAAGCTGCTCACCAAGAACCCGAACGTGTACAACCCCAAGCGCCTGACCCACGAGCAGGCGCTCACGTGCAGCCAGGACCACGGCTACGCGCACGAGCAGCTCGCCTACAACGGCGGCAAGATGGACAAGTTCGAGGAGCACGTCGCGCACGACACGTGCGGCGGCAACAACATCTACGCCACGCCCGGCCTGGTCATGGACTACTTCGACGGCAACACCGTCACCGGACTGTGGAACTACGCTCAGAACTACGCGATGAGCGACAACTCCTACAACACCGGTTTCGGCCCGTCCACGCCCGGTGCGCTGAACCTGATCTCCGGCCAGACCCACGGCTTCAACGCGGTGGACCCGACGAACGGCACCAACGTCTCCGACGGCAGCGTCGTGTCCTCCCCGGACACCAAGGGCGTGGGCACCGTGATCAACGACCCCGACCCGGCGTACGACGACTGCTCGGACAACAACCACACCGCCAAGAACAACCTCGCGGCGGCCACGGGCCCGAACATCGGTGACCTGCTCAACCGCAAGAACGTGACCTGGGGCTGGTTCCAGGGCGGCTTCAAGCCGACCGACACCTCCGGCACGTACGCGGTGTGCGGTGCCACGCACCAGAACATCGGCGGCAACTCGGTGGTGGACTACAGCCCGCACCACTCGCCGTTCCAGTACTACAAGTCGACGTCGAACCCGAAGCACCTGCCCCCGTCCTCGACCGCGGCGATCGGGTACACCGACCAGGCCAACCACAACTACGACCTGAGCGACTTCGACGCCGCCCTGCAGTCCGGCAACCTGCCCGCGGTGAGCTTCCTGAAGGCCGCCGCGTCCCAGGACGGCCACCCGGGCAACTCCGACCCGCTGGACGAGCAGCACTTCGTGGTCGACACCATCAACAAGATCCAGAACTCCAAGGAGTGGGCGTCCACCGCGATCATCATCGCCTACGACGACTCCGACGGCTGGTACGACCACAAGATGGCGCCGATCGTCAACGGCTCGCGTGACACGGCCACCGACTCCGCCGCGCTCTGCGGCAAGGCCGAGGTGACCTCGGGCTTCAACGACCGCTGCGGCTACGGCCCGCGCACCCCGCTGCTGGTCATCTCGCCGTACTCCAAGGTCAACCACGTCGACCACCGCCTGACCGACCAGACCTCGGTGCTGAAGTTCATCGAGGACAACTGGAACACCGGCCGCATCGGCGGCGGCTCCATGGACAAGGTGGCGGGCTCCCTCGACGGCCTATTCAACTTCTCCAAGGCCGAGGCCGACCGCGTGATCCTCGACCCCACCACCGGTGCGGTTGTCACCAAGTCGCACCACTGACCAGCGACGCTACGGCCCCTTCCGGACGATCCCGGGAGGGGCCGTGGCGTATCCGGCTCACCTCACCCGGTACTGCTCGGCGGCGAGCCGGCCCGCAACATCAGGCCGTGGCCGCCGACGCGCGCAACCCCGACCACCCGTTCCCGTCACTGTCAGCACGCGAACGCGACATCCTCGACCTCATGGCCGCCGGCAGGTCCAACGCAGCCATCGCCGAGGCTCTGGCCCTCAGCGAGAAAACCGTCCGCAACAACGTCTCCAACATCTTCACCAAGCTCCAGGTGACCAGCAGATCGGATGCCATCGTCAAGGCACGCCGTGCCGGACTGGGCTAGCCCGCTACCCTCGGCCGCAGCCAAGCCGATTCCTCCCAGTCCTCCAAGCACGGGTGATATCACTCATCTGGTCTGTCCCTCGGCCGGGATCGTTTCGGGGACCCTTCACTGACTGCAACGGCGAGCGTACCTTTCGTTACATCACTCCCCCATGCCCTCCGAGGGCCGTTCTTGGGGTCCCCGTAGCTTCGCCCGGAAATCCGACAGATATGCCTCTGGCCTGCATGGCCTGCAATAGACAGGCAGGGCTAACCGGAAAACCAGGCGGCAGCGACCCCTGGCCGATGATCGCCGGTCAGGGTCTGGTGGGACCGGTAGTGGTCAGGCCACTTGATCGGCGAGGGTGAGAGTGACCTTGTGGCCGAGTACTTCGAGCTGGCGGACGAGATGGTCGGTGCGGCGGCGGATGTCGATCTGGCGGGTGTAGCAGTCGGTGCCCTGATCTTGGTAGCGGGCGGTGGGGTCGGACAGCAGCTCGAAGACGATGACCTGGATGGTGCGACCAAGCGCGGTCTTGGCCTTGCTCTTGGGCATCCGCTTGACCAGGCGGCGATATCGCTCACCCAGGCGCGTGTCGGTTTTGGCGGCGCTGGTGGCCGCGTGATGTCGCCCGCCAGCCTGCCACGAGCGGGGAGGAGCCCGCTCACTTGCTGAATGGTTATGTGCTGTTGCCTAGTCCTGCTTGACGTGCGCGGACGATGGCTTCGGCGCGGTCGGCGACCTGCAGCTTCGCGAAGATGGCAGAGATGTGGTTGCTGACGGTTTTGGTGTTGATGACCAGCTGGCGGGCGATCGCGGCGTTGCTCTTCCCCGCGGCGATGAGGTCGAGGACCTCAAGCTCGCGTGGGGTGAGCTCGGGGAAGAGATCGGCGGTGAGGAGGGTCTGCGCCGTGCCGGTGAAGAAATCGATGATGCGGCGTGCCACGCTTGGGCCGAAAACGGCATGGCCTGCGGCGACGGAGCGGAGTGCCTGGATGATCTCGTCTTGCTGGGCCCCCTTGACGAGATAGCCCGAGGCGCCGGCACGCATGGCGGCGAAGACCGATTCGTCGTCTTCGAACATCGTGAGGACGAGCACCCGGGTCGATGGCGTGGTCTGCAGAATCGCCCGGGTCGCCGTGACTCCGTCGGTGCCGGGCATGTGCAGGTCCATGACGACCACGTCCGGGCGAGTGAGTTGGACTTCCCGGCGGGCCGCCTCGCCGTCGCCCGCTTCCCCCACCACCTCGATGTCGGGCAGCGAGGCGACGAGGGCGCGCAACCCCTCGCGCATCAACGGGTGGTCGTCGACGACGACGATCCTGACCGGGCTGTCGGTGCTCACGAGCGCTCCAGCGGTAGCAGGGCATGGACCCGTCCTCCCCGGTTGGTGGGGCCGGCGGTGAGTGTGCCGCCGAGCTCGGCGGCCCGTTCGAGCATGGAGCGCAGGCCGACGCCATGGGGCCACGCGCCGTCCATGCCGCCGTCGTCATGCACTTCCACGTGGAGGCCGTGGTCGGCGCGGAGCTTGACGCGGCAGGCGCCGGCGTTACTATGCCGCAGCGCGTTGGTGACCGCCTCGGTGACGATCCGGTAGGCGGCCACTTCCACGGCGGCGGGCAAGTCCGGCAGTTCCTCGGGGACGTCGATGGTGACCACGAAGCCGGCGTGGTCACGGCGCCAGGACTGCTGGGCCCGCTGGCGGAGCGCGCCGACCAGTCCGAGCTCATCCAGGTCGGGTGGGCGCAGGTCGTAGACGAGGCGGCGGATGTCGGCGATGGCGTTGGTGAGGTCGGCACGTAGGTCGAGCAGCAGCTTCGTGCTACGCTCTGCGTCCGTCCGCTGCAGATTGTAGACGGCGTCGGCCTTGAGCGTGACGGCGGTCAACGCGCTGCCGAGGCCGTCATGCAGGTCGCGGCGCAGCCGGCGGCGTTCCTCCTCGCGCGCGGCGACGATGCGCCTGCGCGACTCCCCGAGCTCCTGGCTCAGCCGCACCGCCTGCAGGGCGAGACCGACCGGGGCGGCGAGCAGGCCGAGGGCGCGCAGGTCCGCGCCGGACAACTTCTTCTCACCGGCACGCAGGCCGACGAGCAGGTCGGCCCGGGGACCTTCCGTCGTCTGCAGCGCTACCGTGTGCCGCAGCTGCGGAGGCTGACCATACGTGGCGACCAGGCGACCATCCGAGCTGATCGCGGCATAGGGCATGCGCAGCGCCTCGCACACCGCTTGCAGCACACCGTCCAGGTCGGGGCCTAGACGAACACCGACCTGGGCAGCCGCCTCAGCAGGATTCTTACGCTGGCCGTACATCAGCCGATCCACGAACGACTGTACGGCGGAGCGGCCCGGCGCGAACGCGACGGCGATGATGCCGGTCGCGACCAGCGGGCCGATCGACAACTGGTCCCTGGCCAGCGCGGTCAGGGCCGCGACAATGCCCAGATACGCGCCGATTACACCCAGCGTGAGCAGGCCGTAGACCACCGACCGGTTGACGATCAGCCGGATGTCGTACAGCTGATGGCGCACGATCGCCACAGTGACCGCCGCCGGGATCAGGGGCAGCGTCAGCAGGAAGAGGATGGGCCCGTCGGTGGTGACGATCCTCTGGACGTTGAGCGTCACGAACAGGCCCACCGCCCACAGCAGCCACATGACCTGCAGCCGTTGCACGCCGTGCGACCGATGGGCCCGCAGGCCGAGAGAAACGAGGCTGGCCAGTAGCGCCAGCACGTCGGCGCCGACGAAGAAGGGCACCAGATCTGCAATTATTCGACCGGCCGCCTCCGGGAGGAACGGGCTGCGGTCGGCGATCGGTTCGTTCGCCAAAGTGTCGGGTGTCAGTGTCAGCGTGGGCGTGACCACGAGCATCGCCAGGGTCGCCACGGTCAGTGCCCGCCATCTCGGGGAGAGTGGCCGCCCGTCGGGGAACAGCTGCAGGATCAGAGGAAGGCACACCGCCGGTGCCGGGATCCATATCGTGATGCCGACGAAGTCGATCGCGCGCTCCCAGGCCGGCGACAGGGCGAACGCGCCCGACAGCAGGCCGAGGCACCCGACGCTCGCGGTGTCGCACGCACCGAACGCGACGAACAGCAGACCGATCCGGTGACGCGGCCGGTGCGCCAGCACCAGGGCGCCGAACGTGGTGAAGGTCATCGCCATGGCTGTGTTGGTGAGCAGGTACGACCCTGCCGCGTCGGCGATGGTGAGACCGCCGGCGAACCACGACACCCACGCCGCGCCGACCATCGTCGTCGTCACCGACACGACGGCGATCGGACCGGCCTGCCGTACTGACATGCAAGCAATCATGGGGCCGGTCGATCCCGGCGGCTAGGGGAAACACTCCTATCCCGAGTAGGGGTACGTGGGAGCCAACGTAGGAGACCACACCCACGACGGCGGGAACGGCGGCGTCCACCCTCAAGTCAGGAGGCACAAACGACAGCCCACGCGCTCGGGAGAAATCACATGCATACCGAAACCCACCCCAACGGGGCAACGCATGACAAGCCGCTCCGCGACACACGCGGCTTCTGGCGGCTCCTACTCGCGATGATCGCGCCCCTGCCCATGCTCGCCAAGGCGGTCTACTACCTGCTGAGCCCCGTCGACGGCGGTGCGGAGTTCGCCGACACCGTGACCGCGTACACCGCCGATCAACAGCTCGCAAGCGCGTTGCGATGGTTCGACGCCGTCTTCGTCGTAGGGCTGATCCCGGCCACCATCGCGGTGGCCTGGGTGGCTCGGCGCGGCGCCCCCCGGCTTACGACGGTTGGCGCCGTGATCGCGCTGCTCGGCGAACTGACCGGGTTCGCGCTGCTCCGCGGAAGCGACGGCCTCGCCTACATCACCATGCAGCAGGGCTTCGACGTGGCCGCCACGGCCAAGCTCGCCGACGCCATCGAAAACGACGCCCTTCAACTCGTGGCATCACTGCTCTTCATCGTGGGCATCGTCATCGGTCTCGCCCTGCTCGGGATCGCGCTGTGGCGCAGCCACGTCGCGCCGGCCTGGATGGGCATCGGCCTCGCCCTGGGTGCCTTCACCCACCCGTTCGTCCCCGGTCACCTCGCCCAGGGCATCGGGCTGGCCGCGGCTGCCATCGGCTTCGCGGGTGCATCGCTTGCCCTGCTGCGTATGCGCAACGACCAGTTCGACCTGCCGCCCGCCCGCCTCGACTCGTGACGCGACGCTCTCACCGGTGGCCTACGTGTGCACACGCCAGCCGACGTTGCCGACAGTTTGCCCATCCGGCGTCCAGCGGCTGCGCGAACAGGGGGTTCAGAGGGCGTTACGCAAGTTGATGCGATTCCGTCGCTTGCGCTCGGGATGGCGTGCTGGTCAAGGGCTCTGCGGGGCTTCGCCTCATCCACGACCTGCCACCATCGTGAAGATCACCAACGGCATCCAGGGAAAGCGTCAAAGCCAAAATCGCGTAGCCCCATCACGTGGCCGGGGGCCGCAGGCCGAACCACTGCTCGGCGTCCCCTGCCTGGAACCGCTCGACCTCGGTGAACCCCAGCTTTGCCGCGAGGCGCATCGAGCCGACGTTGGCGCTCTGGGTGGTGAGCACCACCGCTCGCCGGGAAGGACGCCGTCAAACCAGTCGAGTGCCGCCGCGCACGCCTCGGCGGCGTACCCTTGCCCCCAGGCCTTCGGCAGGAACAGGTAACCGAGATCGGCCTTCCCCACAGCAGCCGGGCGACGGTGCACGGCTGCTCTCCTGAGCAGGATCTGGCCGATCATCGCCCCGTCGAGCTCGAGTACGAGACTCCCGGGCCATCGCTCGGGCACCTCGGGCATCTCACGCTCAAGCTCGTCACGCGGGCGGGGACCGCCGAGGTAGGTGTGCACCTCTGGCGAGGCGAGCAGCTCAATGAACGTTATACGGTCCCGCGCCTCGGGCTCACGGAGCACGAGCCGCTCGGTCCGGATCAGCTCAGGCGGCCAAGCCATCGACGAGCGGTGGTGCGGCGATATCACCTATCTGCCGGTCGGCGACTCGTGGCTGTATCTGGCCACGGTCATCGACATCGGATCCCGCCGGCTGATCGGCTGGTCGATCGCCGGCCATCTGCGCACCGAACTGATCAGCGACGCGCTGACGGCAGCGGTGCGGGCCCGTGGCGGCCGGGCCACGGGTGTGATCTTCCATGCCGACCACGGGTGTCAGTACGGCTGCATGAAACCGGGTGTCCACACCCCAGGGGGAACGCCAACCGAGTGATCGATCGTGGTCCACAACTGGTCCACAATCAGCGAGCCTCAACGAGGACGAGCGGGACTCCGTGAGACTGGAGGCCCGCCCGTACCTGCGATGTTCACCCTGGTCAGCGGCCGGAACCGCCGGTCAAGATCGAGTGCCCCCTGTAGGATTCGAACCTACGCACCCGGCTCCGGAGGCCCCTCCACGATCATGTCTCTGCCTGGACTTTCTCCCGCCCGCGCCGGATGCCTGCCCGTGCGGTGCCCGCCACAGGCCGAATTCGTCTTTGAGAGACCGTCCTCGCGGACACGGCAACCCATCATGCTTCATGACTGTTCCTCGCCTCGGGCTCGGTTCATCCGCTCGATCCAGACGTCGTCGTATCCGGCCATGCACCGGTGGTAGATGCGCTGAAGCACCTCCACGCTGTGCCCCGCCCACTCAGCGACCTGCGCAGCCGGGACACCTGCTGACAGCCGCCAAGTGACGCCAGCGTGCCGAAGGTCGTACGGTCTGCCCATCAACGGTGTGCTCAGTTGCTCGGCGGGAAGCGTGAGCGCCCGGACCTTCTTCCATAGTCGGGAGTAGGTGGACTTCGGCACCGGACGGCCGCTCTCGGAGCGAAACAGCCTGCCGTCAGTGGCCACGCCGTACACGGCGATGTGGCAGCGCAGCAGCGTCACCAGCTCGGGCGGGATGGGCACTACCCGGACGGTCTTCTTCGAGCGGCCCTTTAAGGAGCGGTCGTCGTGCAGCTCACCACTGTTGGTGTAGTCCTTGCCGACCTCGGGCTTGGACGCCTCCAGGATGAGCTTGCCCCAGCCGGACTCGGGCAAATGGCAGTCGGCCCGCCGTAGACGGCCTACTTCGGCCGGCCGCATCATCGCGTAGTACATGCAGCCAAAGAAGGCCACGAAACGCTCGCCCTGGCGGCGACCGACATAGCTGCACGCGGTGAGCGCTTCGGCGATCTGGCGCGGATTGGCCACCGCGCGCGGGTCCACCGCGTCGTCCACGTCGGGCTGGGCCCAATCACTCTTGAGCGCCTTATCATCGAGCGGATTCGCTCCCAGCCGTTCCTCGACGACGGCATAGCGCAGCGAGTTGTAGAAGACGCGGCGCCGCCGCCGGTAGTACTCCGGTGAGGCTTCACTGCCGTCCAGTTGCGTGGCGCAGGCGTTGAGCGCCTTGGCGACGACCTTGCGCTCAGTCAGGGCGGTCAGCGGCAAGGATGCTTTGCGCAGCCACCGGAGCGCCGCCTGCACCTCGTCCGGCCTTTCCTCCTCCGGCCGGGACGGGATGAATGCCCATCGCAACGCATCGCGCAGCATCTTGTCGTCGGGCGCGCCGCGCAGGTCACGTACCAGCACCGGCGTCAGGGCGAGCATGCTCTCGACGATTGACCGACGGGAATGGGCGGAGGCCTTCGGCCACTTCTTAGCGACGTAGTCCAGCGCATGCTGAAACCAGGTGATGTCCTGCTTCTCCCGGTGCATCGACTCCGGCAGACCTGTCTCGGTGTCGAACGCCACCCCCTTGCGAGCCGCCGTCATGAGCTCTGAGCGGTAGGAGTCGGCCAGGCCGGAGGTCGCAAACGACTCGTTGAACTCCGAGCCAGCGACAACCCACCGGACGATGTACGGCCTAGGTCGGCCCTTCCGCTCCTGGATCTTCCAGAATTGGACGTCGTAACTCTTCATCACGCGTCCTCCTGCGCTTCGACCCACTCGTCGAGCCAGTCGCGCCTGATCCGGATCGGGCCGTTGCCCGCGAGCCGTTTGGCCCGAGGACCGGTTCCTTTCGCCCGCCAGCGGTCCCATGTACGACGGGACACGTGCAGCTCATCGCAAAGCTCCTCAACGGTGAGCCACTGATGGCGGCTGGATCGGGCCATGGTGCGATGCGTCATGATGGGGAGCGCTCCTTTCAAGTCGTACGGCTGTGGGGAGTGCGGCCCCGGGCGTTGTGCTGCCAGGCGTCAGCCCGGGGCCGGTCTTGCTAGGAGTCCGGCTCGATGAGCCGCACCTCGACGTAGCTCCGCACGTTGTGACAATGCGAAACTCATGTGTCTCGTTTGGAATTCCAGTCGTGACAGTCGCGACTTGGACACCTTAGCGCAATGCGTGCTTTTGTCCAGCATGCGATGTCAGGTCGTGTCAACATCAGACTGAGTAGATAAACGTGTTTGTGTCGCATTTGTCGCCCAGCGGTAGTCACCTCATGCCGCTGCCGTCCCAGGTAAGCCACACCACAATTCCTGCCGCCGACGCCACCAGCGTCGACGCCCACCCCTCACCCCACGTCCGCGCCGCCAGAAGCCACGCAGACGTCACCGTCAACACCACAGGCACCGGACGAGCCCCCATCTGGAGAAAAGGCACCAGCGCCGACGACAGCAACACCGCCACAGGCACCACCAGGCCCAGCTCGCCACTCACCCCCGCGACGCCCGCCGCCACCTGCGACGAGCTCAACCACGCCAGCACAACCAGCACCCGCGCCACCGTCTCCATTACGCCACCTGTTCCTTCTCCGCGATCACGTACCGGTCACCAGCCCGGCACGCCCGGCCCTGCTCCACCAGCGACCCGGCCACCCGGAACGCCACCGGCAAAGGCAACCCCGACTGCACCGTCAACTCCGGCCCGGCCAACCCCGCCTCGCCGGCGTCGGCCAGCAGCGACAGCACCTTCTCCTGCGACTCGGCGACCTCTGCCTGCGCGAGGCTCGGCATCTGCGCGGCCGCGTCGAGATCAACGACGTCGGCCGCTGCAATCGCAGGCGCGCGGCGCCCCTTGCCCTTCCGCCGCGCCGGCGCGTCGTCGTCCGCAACAGCGACCTTCGGCAGCTTCACCGTCATCGCAGGCATGCCGCGCATGACCGCGCCCATCTTCGGGATGTGGCGGGCACGCATCATCACCGGCCGGTCGGTCGCGCCCAGCAGGTAGCCGCAGCCCTTCGTCTTGTTCTGCGTGCCCGGGAAATGAATCTTGATCAGATGCGGGTAGGCGGTCATCCGCTCCCCGAACGTGGCCGACGCGATCCTCCTGTCGGAGACCCGCAGCACCACGATGTTGCCCGACGTGACCAGGGCGAGGATGTCGCCGCCGCCCATCCCGGCGACGTACACGTTCTGGTCGAGCGTCCACACCGTCATGCCGCACTTCGACCCCTCGGCGAGGATGTCGTGCACGATCGTGGCCAGGTCCTCGTGCCGCGCGATCAAGTGGAATTCGTCGATGGCGATGACCAGCATCGGCATGCCGTGCACGCCCGGGTGGTCGTACGACTGCACTCCGCGCTGCGTGATCCCGTCCTCGTCGGTCCATTCGATCTGCGACAGCAGCGCGCGGCGCCGCTGCATCTCCGCCTGGTAGGCGTACAGCCGCTCACGGATGGCGTCGATGCCGAGCGCGTGCGGCACGTACGGCAGCAGCGATGGGCAGCTCTGCCCGTCCTGCGGGTCGAGGTAGTCGAGCACGATCCGGCCTTTGGTGCGGGCGAACTCGGCTGCGGCGATCTTCAGGATGGAGCTCTTGCCCGTCCGCATCGCGCCGAAGATCCCGACCGGCAGAGGACCGCTGCCGGGCTCCCACACCTGCAACGCCGCGTCGCCCCAGCCGTCCTCGAACGGGCCGACCGGCAGCACACCCGTCTCCATGTTGAGCAGCGGCTCAGTCCACAACTCAGGATCCTCAACGGCGAGCCGCTTCAAGAACGTGACCACGGCGGCGTTCTGCGCGCCGTCGTCCGGCTCCTCCACGTGCACAAAGTTGATCGCCACCCCGAAGTCGGAGCAGATCCGCTTGCGCGCCATCATGGCGTCCTCAGTCGTCTGCCCGTCCAGGACCACGCGGTAGCGCGTCCCTTCGGCGCCGCCGCGCACGAACTCCTCACGGTTCGTCAACTTGGAGTCGGCGAGCGCGCCTTTCTTGCCCGCCGTCTTCTGAGCCCAGCGGATCACGATCGGGTCGGCCGCCTCCAGCTCCTTGGCCTGCGCTGCCTCCAGCGCGCGGCGCTTCTTCTCGGGCCGGACGATGTAGTTGCGGTTTCGCCACACGTACGGCACCGTCCACAGACCGGCGGCCGCGAAGTACAGGCTCTGCATCGCCCCGAACGGGCCGAGCACGTCAGCCGCGGGCAGCCACGCGCCAGCGCCGGCCTGCCACCAGCGGAAGGAGAGAGCCTTACGCGTCGAGGGGATGAGCGCGCGGACCGTCGCCGCCGCGGCGCAGACGGCTGCCTCGCCGGCGAAGACCTGCCAGGCGGGCACGTCCGCAAGGTGCAGGGCCACGCCTGCGCCCCACACGCCGAGGGCGGTTGCGTGCGGGGCGATGGCGTGGCGGTAGCGGAACATGGTCTTGCGGGTGACGGCGGCCGCGGCCTTGGCGAGGGCCTCCGTCTGCTCGTCCTCCTGCTGCTCCGGCTGCTCATCGAGCTGCTTGTCGGGCGTGGTGTGGCGGGCCACGTGGTGCTCCCTAGTTCTGGTACCAGCTGAACTTGCGGACGACCCGGACGGGCGCATACCTCACCGCTCGGGCGATGTCGCCGTGGCCGTAGTCGAGCGCGCTGATCACGGCCGCCACGGTGGGCTGACCACCGCCGCACGCGATCACCGTCTGGGCGGTGGCGTGGGTGGCCAGCGCGGCCGCGGTGGCTTCCTGCTCGGCCTGAGCCAGCGCCTCCCACATGCGGGTGATCGTGCGCGGGTCCAGGCCGTCCGCCTGAACGGCTTGGAACGCCTGCAACGCCAGCACGTACTTGTTGCGGGCCCGCGTGGCGACGTTCATCGCGTCCTCGTGCACGTTGCGCGCGTCGGCCTCGAGCACGCCCGACGCCCTGAAGAAGGCGCGCAGCCAGGTCATGAACCGCTCGAACCCACCCGTGGCCAGCGCTTCCTGGAGCTGGGGGACGGTGGGGAGGTGGGTGGGGGTGCCATCACCGGCAGGCACGAGGGGGGCCTGCGACATGTCGATCCCTTCGAGTTCAACGGGTGGTGTGGGCCAGCCGTCCGGGCGTGGCCACTCGACGACGTCAGCGGCCTTGGCCTCGATCTCGGGCGGCCGGGGCGTGCTGGCCCGTTCGACAGCGACGTCGACCTTCGACGAGGGCGGCGGGGCGAGAGCAGGCGCCGCAGGCTGCTCAGGTGGCGGCGGGGCCTGCGGACGTACCTGCTCGACGTGCACGGGCTCGACCGGCTGCAGCTCCGCGTCGTCGCCCTGGTCGTCGCGGGCGCCCGGGTCGCTGCCGGGGGCGGCGGGCCGCTCGGGCCGGCCAGG
>NZ_JBFAMX010000030.1:0-42623 GCF_040659615.1 Nonomuraea sp. NPDC049784 | reverse complement strand
GCCGCGGCATCCTCGTCGAGACCGAGCCGGGATTGTTCACCCAGCCGCGCCCATAGTCCGAACGGCGGGTCTCCGACCAGCAGGCCTAACCCAACCCCAACGACGAAAGGGACATCAGCTCGCGGAACGCACTCTTAGATCGAGCGCCGACAGTTGGTGCACAGCCTGGCTCAAGCAGGGCCGTAGACGGGCATGCCGCCACATCGATTTGGCATGTACCGCCGAAAGCCGGGACAGGTTTTGCCGAAGGCATGAATCGCGGTGCAATCACCAATCGACGCCCCGCACCCCCAGTTCCTGGTCCGACCTGGGGCACCTCCTCGGCTTCGAGCAACCCGCGGATCACACCGGCGAAATCCACGGTTGGTCGCCGGCCTGGCCGGCGTCTCGCTCTGGCTGGTCCCGCTGGTGCACGGCCGTCGTTCACCGGCAGCGTGGCGCCGCTGATCGCGCTCGCTCCAGGGACGATCCCGCGATGGGGCGCGGTGGGCGCCGCGCACACGTTGCCGGTGGGCGACACGTTCGAGCGGATCCTGCGTCACATCTCCCTGCGTAGTGAACGGGGGGAACCGGCCGTCATGACCATGGCGTAGGCGCCGAGCACGTCCTGGCGAGTCCGGAAGTGTGACGCGGGGGTCAGGAACGCGCGGTGGACCTCTCAAGGGGGGCTGCATCCGCCTGCTCCGCGGGGAGGGCCTGGTCGCGCCGGATGCGGGTCCAGGCTGCCGCGGCGAGCAGGCTGGTGACGATGACGATGGGGATGCGCTGGCGGAAGATCAGCCCGATGTTCGCCATGGTCGTGGCGTAGGCGATCGTGCCGGGCACGATGAACAGCAGCAGCACGAGGAGCATCCTGCGGTCATGGCGCCAGAGCCGGCAGGCGCCGCGGACTGCGCAGTAGAGGAGGAAGTACCAGACCAGCACGTCGATCTTGCCGAGCTGAAAGGCGAGGCTGCCCTGCGTCCATGGGAACGGCGCCAGGATCGTGTACACCAGCTTCGGCCCGAGGTCTCCCCAGGCGTTGCCGCTGTCGTCGAAGACGACCCCCGAGCCGCCGCCCATGTTGGAGCGACGGACGACATCCGACTGGCCCCTGTCGAGTTGCTGCTGCACCTGCTCTATGGGCGCGTTGTCGACGACGCCGCTGGCGAACAGCATGCCTACAGTGAGCAGCGCGCCGAAGGCCACCAGCTTGCGAACGGAGAAGTTGGACCGGGAGGCCACCACACCGAAGACCAGCGGGATGGCGCACATGAAGACCATGTAGGGGCGCACATGCCACAGGCACCACAGCAACGGCGCCGCCAGCAGCAGCCTGCTCGTCCTGAAGCGCCTGGCCAAGGACACGCCGATGCCGACGCAGGAGATAGTGAGGAAGGCGTTGAACCCGTCCTTGTAGGTGTCGGACGTGTGCAGAAGGAACGCAGGCATGAAGGCCGTGACCACGAGGAGCTGGAACGCCGCGCGCGCGTCAGCCCCGACCAGCCTCGCGAGCCTGTAGACGATGACGCAGAGCGCGCAGGCCAGCAGCGCCACGACAGCCGTGCAGGCCAGCGGCGCGGGCCCGCCGCACAGGTAGATGATCAGCGCGAAGACGTTGCACGGCACAGCGACGGTATAGAGCGAGCTCATCTCGTCGGCCGTGACGAACGAGACACCGTCGAAACGCCAGTAGTTCGCGATCTCCAGGGCGTGTCGCTCGTACTCGAGGTTGTCGCCGCCGTACTCGATGACGCCTGTGCGCATGACCAGAGCATGGACGATCAGCCGCGTCGTGAAGGCGAGGAGCAGAACCGTCAGCACCCGCCGCGCCACCGCCGCCTCCAGATTCGCGTTGACCAGCAGAACGAGGGTCACGACTGCGGCGGCGATGATGACGAATTCCATGAGAGCGACCTTCTGGAAAGGTGACAGGCGACGATGACGCTAGCGCCGGGGACCGCTCGGCAGCGCTTTCCGCCAGACCGGCATGGACCGCTGATTACCCCACTTTAGGAAGTCTTTTCGACAAGCCGCCTTTCTCGGTGGAGCCAGTGTCGAGGGCCGCGCCACAGGACTTAGGGAAAGTAACCGCCGACTGCCCAACGATCACGTCTAGGTAGGGAGCGAGAAAACATTTCACCACTGACCGCGACGGCGTGAGCCGAACTGACCGAATCCCTAGCTAGCTTCACCGAAGTGAGCCAGGCCCGTCGTCGAGGAGCCGCATGAAGCCGGACAGTCGAATTCGCATCATGGAAGTGATCGCGCGGATGAACGTCGGTGGTCCCGCTACTCAGGTGCTCGGGCTCTCGGAACGGCTGAACACGAAGGAGTTCGACCATCGGCTCTACACCGGGCACGTCGGCGACGAGGAGGGCGATCATCTGGGCCTGAAAGGCCCGGGTGCGCGCGTGCACCGGATTCACGGCCTCGGCCGATCCATCAGACCCACCGACGATGCCCGTGCCCTCTTCCAACTGGTGTCCGCGATGCGGGCCTTCCGCCCGCATGTCGTGCACACGCGCACCGCCAAGGCGGGCGCACTCGGGCGGGTGGCGGCGAAGCTGGCGGGCGTCGGGGCCGCCAGGGTTCACGTCTTTCACGGCCACCTGCTCAACGGCTATTTCACCGGTGCGAAACGCGCGATTTATGTGCGCTCCGAGCGCCTCCTAGCGGCCATGTCGGATCGCCTGGTGACCGTGGGGGCCAAGGTCCGCGACGACCTACTCCATGTCGGGATCGGGCGTCCCGAGCAGTATGTCGTGATCCCTCCCGGCGTCCGGCTGGGCGAGGTGCCGGATCGCGCGTCCGCCCGCCTGGCTCTTGACCTTCCGCTGGGCGCGCCCGTGGTCGCGTACGTCGGCCGACTCACTCAGGTCAAGCGGCCCGATCGGTTCGTCGCCGCGGCGAAGAGGATCCTCGCGCGGATGCCGGACTGCCGTTTCGTCATCTGTGGCGGCGGCGACCTCCTCGCCCACGTGCAGCAGGACATCGCGCCGGTACAGCACGCCTTCCACCTGGTGGGATGGCGCAAGGACGTGGAGACCGTCTACGCCGCGGCCGACGTGGTCCTGCTGACCTCCGACAACGAAGGCACCCCGCTCACGCTCATCGAGGCGCAGATGGCGGGCACGCCCGTGGTCTCCACTTGCGTGGGCAGCGTCGCCGAGGTGGTCCAGGACGGACGCACCGGACTGCTCTCCTCGATCGACCCCGCCGAACTGGCGGAACACACCGTACGAATCCTCTCGGACCCCCTGCTCGCGCGCCGGTTGGGCGAGGACGCGCGCCGCTGGTCAACCGCCTCGTTTGACGTGGATCGCCTGGTCGCGGACACCGAGGCCCTATACCGATCACTGGGCGAGCCGCGCCGGGATCGTCATGCCACCACAGGAGGGATCAACAGGTGAATGTACTCGTAACCGGCGGGGCCGGATTCATCGGCGCGAACCTGTGCCAAGCGCTCGGCGCACGGCCCGAGATCGAGAACGTCACGGTGCTGGACGATCTGAGCAGCGGAGACCTCGCCAACCTAGAGGGCCTCGGCGTGCGCTTCGTCCACGGCAGCATCCTGGACGCCGATCTGCTGGCTGATCTCGTCCCGGACGCCGCGACCGTCGTGCACCTCGCGGCGCGCCCTTCGGTACCCAGGTCGCTCGCGGATCCGCTGGCCACGCATGACATCAACGCGACGGGAACACTGCGCGTCCTCGAAGCATGCAGGGCCACGATGCCGCATGTGATTCTCGCGTCGTCGTCCTCCGTCTACGGCAACTGCGCCGAGTCGGCCAAGCACGAGGACCTGCCGACCAGGCCACTCAGCCCGTACGGCGTGAGCAAGCTGGCCACGGAGGCATACGCGCTCGCGTACGCCGCCAGCTTCGGCCTGCCTGTCCTGCCGTTCCGCTTCTTCAACGTGTACGGACCGCTCCAGGCCGCCAATCACGCCTATGCGGCGGCCGTCCCGGCGTTCGTGTCCAAGGCGTTGGAAGGCAGCCCGGTGCCGATCTACGGTGACGGGCTCCAGGCGCGGGACTTCACCTACGTGGGGTCGGTCACGGAGGCCGTCTGCGATGCGGTCGTTCGCCGGGTAACGAGCAGAAAACCGGTCAATCTCGCGTTCGGCACCCGCACCTCCCTGCTGGAGTTGAAGGACATCCTCGCCTCGGTGCTCGGCGAGCCCATCGAGGCCGAATTCCTCCCGCCCCGGGCGGGCGACATCCGTGAGTCCCAGGCGTCGCCTCACCTGCTCAGGGAGCTGTTTCCCGGCGTGCAGCCGATTTCGGTCGAGGACGGGCTCCGCAGGACGGTGGCCTGGTTTCAGAAGGCGATGGCCGCGAGTGCCGGCGTACCCGCCTGAGCTGCCGCCATCTCTGGCCACAGAATGCACCAGCGAGGGAAGACCTGTGACAAAAGCATCGCAGTCCACATATCTCATAACGGGTGGCAGCGGATTCGTCGGATCGCACCTGGCCGACGTCCTGCTCGCCCGCGGTGACTCCGTCGTCATTCTCGACAACCTCTCGACCGGCAGGCTCGCCAACCTGCGGCCACACCCGAACATGCGCTTCGTCCAGGGCTCGATCCTGGACGAATTGATCGTCGACGAGCTCGTCCACCAATGCGACGTCGTCGTCCACCTGGCCGCGGCCGTCGGAGTCAAGTTGATCGTCGAGCAGCCGCTGCGATCCCTGACGACCAACATCCGGGGCTCGGAGATCATCATCGAGGCCGCGCACCGGTATCGCAAGAAGATCCTCGTCGCCAGCACGAGCGAGGTCTACGGCAAGAACTCCTCTGGACCGCTCCAAGAGGACGCCGACCGCATCCTCGGCAGTACCGCGGTCGTCCGCTGGGCCTACAGCACCGCCAAAACCGTGGACGAGATCCTGGCCAACGCCTATCACAAGGAGCGCGGCCTGCCGGCGATCGTCGTCAGGCTCTTCAACACCGTGGGGCCGCGGCAGAGCCCCGCCTACGGCATGGTGATCCCCCGTCTGGTACGGCAGGCCCTGGCCGGTGACCCGCTCACCGTCTTCGGCGACGGCACCCAGACCCGCTGCTTCGCGCATGTCGCGGATGTGGTCGACGGCCTGGTCCGGCTCCTCGACAACGAGTCGGCGGTCGGTCACACCTTCAACATCGGATCGGGCGACGAGGTGAGCATTCTGGAGCTGGCCAAGCTGATCGTCGAACACACCGGCTCCACATCGGGGGTCGACCTGATTCCTTATCACGAGGCGTACCGGCAGGGCTTCGAGGACATGACCCGCAGGGTCCCGGACACCACCAAGATCCGCGAGCTCACCGGCTGGGCTCCACGACACACGCTCGACGAGATCCTCAGCGAGATCGTCCAGGAGGCCCGCGAAGAGCTCGCGGCGGCCATGCGGTGAGCGGAACGGTGACGTTGGCCGCCGGCGCGGCGGCCTGCCTGCTCAGCGCCTCGGTGGCCATCCCGCTGAAGCGCCTCGCATTGCGATGGGGCCTCACGGACAGACCCGGCGGGCACAAGTCACATGCCCGCCCCACTCCCTACTTGGGTGGGATCGCGATCCTGCTGGCCACGGTCCTGACCACGGCCGCCGCAACGGGCCTCGCCGACTGGAGGCTCACCGCCATGCTGCTGGCCGGTTCGGCGGTGGCCATGCTCGGTCTCATCGACGACGTCGGGTCGTTGCCGGCCGTCACCAGGCTGGTCGTTGAGACGGTGGTGACCGCCGCCGTCGTGCTCGCCGGAATCAGGCTCACCGTGACAGGTGGATGGCCGGACATCCCGATCACGGTGATCTGGATCGTCCTGGTCACCAACTCATTCAATCTTCTGGACAACATGGACGGTTCGCTCGGAGCGGTCAGCACCGTCACCGCCGCCTTCCTGTCCGCCATGGCGTTTCTGCAGGCGCGGCCGGCCCTGGGAATCTTCCTGGTGGTGCTCGCGGGCGCCGCGCTCGGTTTCCTCGTGCACAATTGGCCGCCCGCGCGGATGTTCATGGGCGACTCGGGATCGTTGTTCATCGGCTTCACGCTCACGTGCTCCGCGGTCGTCCTGGTCACGGGGCAGGGCCCTGATGCGGTGGCGGGAGGGCTGCTCCTGTCCACCTTCGTAGCGACGGTGGACACCGGGGTCGTCGTCCTGGCCCGGATGCGGGCGGGCCGGTCGCCGCTGGCGGGCGGCACCGATCACGTGTCGCACCGGCTGCGCAAACTGGGTCTCGACGCGCGCCTCGCCGCGGTCGTGATGGGCCTCGTCGCCGCGCTGGCCTGCGCACTGTGCATGGCGATGATGTTCGGCCGAGTACCGCCGCTCACGGCTGCGCTGGTCGCGGGAGCGACCGCGATCGCATGCGTCTGCCTCCTGCAAGGCGTGAACGTCTACCCGCCACACCGTTCTCTCGAGAATCCTCCACGAGTCCGCGAAAGGCGGCGATGACCAGTTGGACCTGCTCTATTTCATACGACTGGCACGCAAGAACTGGGTGCTCATCCTGGCTTCGCTGATCATCTCGCTGGGCGCGGCGCTGGTGGTGACCGCCAACATGCCGCCCAAGTACGTGGCCACGATCACCATGCTGTTCTCCAGCCACGACAAGCACGGCGCCTTCTCGGCTGCCTACCAGGTCGGCACCTTGTCGCAGGGCGCGCAGTCCTATGCCAACCTGCTGACGAGCCGGAGCATGGTCAGCCGGATCACGACGGCCGAGGACGTTCCGCGCCTGCAGCAGAACATCACCGCGGAGGTCGTGCCAGGAACGGTGCTGCTGCGCGCGATGGTCAGTGATCAGGATCCCGTGCGGGCCGCCTCGCTGGCCAACGCCCTGGGAGCCAAGTTCGCGCTCCTCATCGACCAGATGGAGCGGCCGACGCCCACCAGCCGGCCGACGGTCAAGGTCACCGTCGTCGACCAGGCAGAGGTCCCCAAGGAGCCCGTCAGTCCCATGCCCGTGGTAAATGTCCTGGTCGGCATACTGATCGCGATGGTTGTCGCGTTCAGTTCGCTGATTCTGCGTGACCGGCTGGACACCACCGTCAAGAGTCCACACGAGCTGCAGCACAACTCGAAGAGCTCCACGCTGGGTATCATCGGCTACGAGCGGGCGGCCCGCCGCAACCCGCTCATCGTACGAACGCAGGGGCGCTCCAGCAGGGCCGAGGCGTTCCGCTCGCTGCGCACCAACCTGCAGTTCATCGGGGTCGACAGGCAGCCCAAGTCGTTGGTGATCACCAGTTGCCTGCCGAACGAGGGCAAGTCCTCGACCTGTTCCAATCTCGCCATCACACTCGCGCAGGCGGGCTGGCGGGTTCTGCTCGTGGACAGTGACCTGCGCCGTCCGCGCCTTCCCGACTACTTCGGGATCGAGGGCGCGGTCGGTCTGACGGATGTGCTCATCGGCAAGGCGCGGCTGGACGAGGTGATCCAGACGTGGGGCGAGCCGAAGCTCTTCGTGCTGCCCAGCGGCCAGATCCCGCCGAACCCAAGCGAACTGCTCGGCTCGCGCATCATGCGTGAGCTGCTCGACCAGCTCACCGACAGGTACGACATCGTGATCATCGATGCGCCGCCGCTGCTGCCCGTCACCGACGCCGCGACTCTCGCGGCGGTCTGCGACGGCGTGATGCTCGTCGCCAGGTACGGCAAGACGAGGCAGGAGCACATCGAGCGTGCCGTGGAGCAACTGTCGTCCATCAACGCCAGGATCGTCGGCACCGTGCTCAACTTCGTCCCGACCAAGGCCAGCAGGTACGACGGATACGGCTACGGCCACTACGAGTCGGAGACGGCCAAGGAGACCGTCACGACGACGGCGGTTTGAGCAGCTCCAGTGGGACGGAGAGCGCCTTTGCGATGCTCCGTCCCGCCGCCCGGTAGGCCCACATCCAGCGCCCCATAGGGTCGGGGATGTCCGGCTGGTCCACCGTGACCACGCCACGCAGCCCCTGCGCCTGCTCGACCAGCACGCGGGCGCGCCGTACCGCGTCGCGATGACGCGTGATCTCCTCGCGTTCCGCCGCCGCGGCGAGGGCGCCGAACTCGACGATCGTGAAGACGCGGGGCGCGGCCTGCAGGTGCCTGGTCACCGACTCCGCCCGGTGCGCCCTGGTGGCGGTCAGCACCAGATCGGCGCCGGCCAGCAACTCCGCGGTCAGCGGCTGGGAGACGAACCCGGCCGGGTCACCGCCGAGGCTGGTCAGAACCTGCTGAGCCCTCTCGGCCATCTCCACGCCGGGCTCGGCGTGGGTGCCCGCGCTCGTCACCAGGAACTGCGGGCCCAGAGCCGACCGGGTCAGCCGCTCGGCCAGCGGAGAGCGGCACATGTTGCCCGTGCACACGAACAGGATGTGGAAGCGGGCCTCCCCTGACGTCATGGGCGTGACGATAGGGGGAACCAGCTCGGTGGCCCGTCACGGCGCACCGAGCTTTACCTCTTCTAACGCTCGATGTCACGATCCGCCGGGGTGCAGCTCCCGCCGTACAGGGTGAGCCTGGTCTGCTGCGGGCGAACCAGCGGCTGCACGGGGATTACCGGGGGAGTGGCTGAGGCGGGTTCCAGCATGTCGAACTCCAGCGTCCGGGTCCGCCTGGGGGCGAACTTGAGCACAGTGGAGTAGACGGGATGGGATCGTTCGACTTCCTGGATGATCGGTGCGGGCTTCCCGTCGATGCGCACGGCGTTGAGCTTGGCGCCGACCGCGGCGTAGAACGACACCCACACCAGGTTGGACCCGACAGCGGGGCGGTGTTTCCAGGCGTCGAGCCGGTCGGTGACGTACGAGGGCAGCTTCACGCGCGGCACGTCGTTGTCGAGCCGGATCCGCACTCTCGTGGGCTGCTGCCCGTCACTGCGGCAGGTGCCCAGCTCGTAGTGGAGCGAGCGGTCCAGGTAGTAGTCGAGCTTGGTGCCGGCGGAGTTGTTGATCACGAGCCCGGCGAACGGCCCGGGCTGCTCCGGCAGTACGCCGCCGAACGGGGTGGCCGCGAGGCGTTGCTGTTCGGCGTCCCTGCGGCTCCAGATCTGCATCCTTCGCTCGTTCATCAGCTTCGACAAAATAGGGAACGCTGTCGCGGGATCGAGGCGTGTCCTGGTCATCGCCTCGCTCACCGTAGCCGCGACCGTGATGAGGAACCTCTTGCGCTCGACCGGATCGGAGTACCGCGCGTAGGCCGCCCGCTCGGTGAGATCGACCACGTTCTCCGTGGTCACCGTCTCGCCGCTGGGGAGCTTGACGGGGCCGATCAGCTTCAGCAGATAGGACAGGCCGACCGGATCGGTCGCGATCGCGCCGTCCAGTTGCCGGCCGGTCTGGCGTCGCCACAGCCCGGTCCAGGTCGTCGCGGCGTAAGGGAAGTGGGGAGAGAGATTGGAATTGGACAGCAGGGAGACCGCGCTGGACCCGTAACGTGCGAGGAAGTCCGGGCCGTGATCGGCTACCTGGGCCGAGCCGGACTCCAAGCCGTTGTTGGGGGAGAGCCGCTGGATGCCGATGTGGCCGTGGCCGGCCTTCAGAATGCCGAACGCTCCGACCAGCCCTCCCGTTCCGCGTGCTTCGGCATTGGTCTGGAAGGCCAGGAAATAGCGGCGCGGGCCATGGTGGCCCAGCATCGGGGGCAGCAGGGCTGCGGCGTCTTCGGCGGCGCCGAGCCAGCCGCCCAGTCGTTCGACTTGGTCCAGAGCAGTGGCGCGGGCCTGGTCGATCTCCTCCATGCCGGTGTCGCCGGGGGTGGCCGCCAGGCGGGACCGCGTCAGATCGATGCGGTCGGAGGCGGAACGCAGGACCGGCGCGGCGGATTCAAGCCCGGCCAGCAGGGTCCCCATGTCGTCCATGGAGAGCCCTTTGGCCGTCATCAGTCCCGCGCCGGCCTGCTGGAGGTCCGTCAGGGCACTCGTCAGCTCCGCCGCGGCATCGGCCAGCCCGCGGACGGTCGTCGCCCCCTCTCCCACCACGGGAGTATGGGCGAGCAACGACCAGTCCAGGCCGCTGGTGAGCCGGCGTGCCTCTGCGGCATGCCGTTTCGCGTCTGCGAGCGCCCCGGCAGCCCCCACCGGGTCGCTCATGCGGAGCCGGACCAGTACGTCCCTGGTCGCCTGCAGGTGATCCCGCACGCTCAGACCAAGGTGCGCCGACCAGCCCGCGGCCAGCGCGAGGCCTGCCGATGAGCAGAGCAGACCTGCGACGACGCGCCGGCGCTTCTTACTTGGCACTGGCAGATCGGCGGCGCCGTACGGCGATGATCGTGCCTGCGGCCCCTATGATCAGCAGGCCCCCGCCCGCCGCGGCCAGGGTCGCCACGGGGGCGCCGGTGAACGGCAGTTCCTTGCCCACATGCTCCTCGCTCACCTGCTCCTCGGGACCGTGGAAGTTGTTGAAGAAACGACGCGGGGCCCGATCGTCGACCTCGACGTCCACTTCGCTCTGGTTGGCTATGAACGAGTCGCTGTTGTCACGGTCGTGCCGGAAGTCGTCGTCGAACTCGTCTTCGTCCACTTCCACCCGTGAGGCGGTGGCGGTGGGCGTGGGCGGATACGCCGTGGTGGTGGTGACGGTGACTGTGGGCTGAGCCTGGCCGTACGCGACAGTCGGCCCCGCAGTCCCGAACGCCAGTACGGCGCCCCCCAATGCGAGTCCGCTCCCGAGCACTGCCGCGAGCCAAACAGGTTTCTTGATCTTCTCTGCCATTTCGGTCTCCCGTAGCGGTTCCTCGGCCAAGCGAACATTTCGCCCGGAATCTTGGCGACATGTTCGCTACGGAACCGTTATATGTGGTCAGTCGATGGATGCTCCTCTCCCCGTACGTTTCTTGCCAAATGGTCACTGAAGGTTCTCCGTACTTTGACGATCGGTTCGGATCTTGCGTTCGGTTGCCTTCGATGACGGCTCCGACCAGGGGAAACGCCGATGTGACGCGGTGGCGCGCGCGATGGGTCTTCACGAGGTGACGTGCGCTTTCTGGTGTCAGCCCGTGTGTCCTTGCGACCCTTTATGTCGCGAATGCGGCGAGATCCTATCAACCTCTGAAAAGAGCGAAAATGTCCCCCAAATGGGTCTATCTCACGCCCCTTCGGTCGCGTGCCTCACCCGCATGGGTGAGGTGGCTGGGGGCAGGCCATGTGGCTGAGAGTCGCGCCCCGGCCATCTCCGTGCCGCTGAGCCGCTCCGTCCGTTAGGCGGCCATGGCGCAGCGCGCCGAGTCCCTCGGGTGGACCTTTTCGTCTTACTCGAGCTCCACCAGCAGGTCGAGGCGGCTATTTCCGCCCCCCGCCGCAGTGGCGCCGAGCGCTTTCTCCAGGTCGGCGGGGCTCACCGCCTTGGCCGGAAAATCGATGGCGATCCTGCCGTTCACCAGGCGATTCACGGTAAGCGAACCGCCTGCCATCCGGAATTCGAGCTGACCCGTAGCCGGGTTCACCGAATAAAGCACATGAGCGGTTGGAGCGTGACAGATGCCTCGACGCCGGATCGCCGAGCAGGGCGGCGGTCCCGGAGAGGTTCGGCTCGGTGGCCATGCTCCGCGTCCAACGCTCAGTAACCGGAGAGGCCAGTGGGCAGACACCGACGGTATTACCGTGGAAAGCTGTCTCTGTGATGGCGCTCACACTGAGAGGCGCGGGGGACTCATGGCATCCAGGGGGTCGGATATCCAGCTGCAAGCGGGCTGCAAGCCGTACAAAATGGAATTAGGGCTGGGCGTGTCGCGTGGCGAATGCGGAATCGTCGGTTACCGTCCAATGAGTAGGGACGTGCCGATTACGGTGAGTTCCTGAAGAAAGGACAAGCCGATGGGGGCAGTGCGCAAGGTGGTGAGCTACCTTGGCCTGAGCGGGGTCGATCACTACGACGAAGGCTACGACGACGACGAGCACTACGAGGACGAGTACGTCCCCGCGACGGAGCGGGCCGCCAAGCGGTGGCGCGCGAACGTCGACTCGTCGCGCATTGTGATGATCCAGCCGCTCAAGTACAACGACGCGCCGTTGATCGGTCAGCACTTCCGTGACGGCCAGACGGTGATCATGGACGTCTCGGGCATGCCGATGCCTGAGGCGACGAGGATGGTCGACTTCGCCGCCGGGCTGGCCTACGGGTGCGAGGGGCGGATCGAGCGCATCGCTGACCGCGTCTTCCTGCTCGCGCCCGCTCACGTGGAGATCGAGACCACCTGAGCGAGGCGCCGGCCTCAGGTCGGCTGGCTATGCAGCGCGCGGGCCGCGACGGATCAGCCGGGTCAGCTCGGTTGCGTCCTCCGCGGCCTGTTTCGCGCGCGTGTCCGCCTCCCGCGCATAGGCGTGCAGGGCCCACACCGCGCCCTCGGCCAACTCTCTCAGCTCGTTGACCTGCGCCGCCGCGTATCGTGCGTCGGTCTCGACGAGCTTGCGGCGCTGCCAGAGCTGCCAGCCGGCCAGGCCGATCATGGCCACGCCGGCGGCGGCGAGCAGATTGCTGGCGAACACCGCGCCGATGAGGCAGACGACCCCCGCCACGAGCAGCACCATGGCCGCCCACGGACGGGCGCGGGGCACGAAGCCGTCCGCGATGATCGCGCTCTCGGCGGCGGCGAGCGACGACGGCTCGGGACCCTCGGGGAGCAGCTGGATGCGGTGGCCGAGCAGCGCCACGGTGAGCGTGTCGGGCGGCGCGAGGCGGCTGTCAGCCTCGAGCTCCTCGGCCACGCCGCGCAGGATCGGCGCCGCCACGTGCAGAGCGATGGCGGCGAGGTGCGGGTCGGCGCCCGGGCGAAGGTCGTCGAGCAGGTACGTGCTGAGCGAGGCCATCGGCCCCGCCGGGCCGCCTGAGCCGATCAGGGAGCGCAGGACGGCGAGCGGCTCGTCCTCGGACCAGGTCGCGGCCGGGCTGCCGGTGCTGTTGTCGAGCGGGGCGGAGGCGTCGCGTTCGGTCTGCCTCGTGGAGGTGACCTCCGCGCACCGCCCGCGCAGCCTGGCCAGCCGGGCGGCCGCCACCGCGGGCCTGGCCAGCTCGGGGATCTCCGCCATCTCCGGGAAGTCGACCAGCGAGGGCGGGACGACGACCGACGGCTCGCCCGGCGCCAGCGCCTGCACCCACTGGTCAGGATCGGTGTGCTCCTGCACGGTCAGGGCGTCGAGCTTGCGCAGCACGAAGATCTTGCCGGCGGGGCCGTACGCGCCCCTGGCGGCGGCCAGCCAGAGCGAGCGCTGGCCGTGGGAGACCGGCCGGTCGAGTGAGAGGTCGCCGAAGGCGGTGCCGAGCCAGGAGGCATGGATGCGGCTGCCCTGCCCGGACACCGCGAGTGCGAGGCAGAGGAAGAGCGCGGTCTGCTGCTGGTTGCGGCCGGCAGCCCTGCTCAGGGGCTCCAGCGGGTCCTCGCCCGCGAGGATGGCGACCAGCGCTTCGACGGCCGGAGGCAGCCAATAACCGGGTATGTCGCGAAAACGCGGTGCGGCCGGAGGCGCGGCGCCCTTGGCGGCGAGGTGCGCCAGCAGCGCCTCGGCGTAGCGATGCAACTCCGCGGCTGCTGGGGGACTCGCAGTCAGGTCCGTGCTCAAGGCAGAGAACTCCCCCATTTCGGCCTCTATTCATGACCGCACAGAAGCCTAGCCGTTCGGGCGCGCCAACCAGGTGGAGGCGCGCCCACAACGGATCTGGGGACTTTGAGTGGTTACATGCGCTCGGGGACTGGGACGCCCAGAAGGTCGAGCCCGGTCTCCAGCACACGCAGGGTCAGCGAGCAGAGGGCCAGGCGCCGCTCTCTGGTCTCCGGATCGACGCCCTCCTTGATCACTGGGCACTCGTCGTAGAACGTGCTGAACAGGCTGGCGGTCTGGAAGAGGAAGTTGCACAGCCGGTGCGGCTCGGACTCGGCGGTGACCTGGGAGACCAGCTCGGCGAAGCCGAGCATGTGGAGGCCCAGCGCGCGCTCGGCGGGCTCGGCCAGCACGATGGGCCCCGCCGCGTCGGCCGGGTCCACCCCCGCCTTACGGAAGATCGAGCGGATCCTGGCCGTCGCGTACTGCATGTAGGGGCCGGTGTTGCCGGTGAAGCCGAGCATCCGGTCGAAGTCGAAGACGTATTCGCTGTCGTGACTGACCGACAAATCGGCATATTTCACCGCGCCCATGCCGACGGCGTGCGCGATCTCCTTGGTAGTGGCCTCGTCGTAGCCCCGCTCGGCGATGGCGGCCGTGGCCCGGTCGATGGCCTCCTGGAGCAGGTCCATCAGCTTGACGGACTCGCCGGAGCGGGTCTTGAACCTGCGCCCGTCCTTGCCCAGCATCATGCCGATCTGGACGTGCTCGGGCGAGGCCGTGTCGGGCAGCCAGCCCGCCAGCCGCGCCGCGGCGAACACCATCCGGAAGTGCAGCGCCTGATCGGCGCCCACGACGTAGAGCATGCGCTCGGCCTTCAGGTCGTGGACGCGGTAGCGGATCGCCGCCATGTCGGTGGTGGCGTACCCGTAGCCGCCGTCGCTCTTCCTGATGATGAGCGGCAGCGGCTTGTCGTCGGAGCCGGTGAAGCCGGGCGGGAACACGCAGAGCGCGCCCTCGCTGATCACCGCAGTCCCGGACGTCTCCAGATCGTCACACGTCTTCTGCAGCATGGGGTTGTACATGCTCTCGCCGGCGATGTCGGCGTCGGTCAGCGTCACGCCGAGCAGGCTGTAGATCTTGTTGAAGTAGCGGACGGTCGCATCCATGAACACGTGCCAGAGCCGCAGCGTGCCTGGGTCGCCCGACTGCAGCGTGGTCACCCGCACCCGGGCACGCTGCCTGAACGCGTCGTCGCTGTCGAACTTGGCCCGCGCCGCCTGGTAGAACTCCGTGCCCTGACCGGCCTCCAACTGCGCGACCGCGGCCTCCTCGCCTATGTCGAGCAGGTGCTCGATGAGCATGCCGAACGGCGTGCCCCAGTCGCCCAGGTGGTTCTGCCTGATCACGGTGTTGCCGAGGTGCTCGTGCAGGCGGGCCAGCGAGTCGCCCACGATCGTGGTGCGCAGGTGGCCGACGTGCATCTCCTTGGCCGCGTTGGGCGCGGAGTAGTCGACCACCACGGTCTGCGACGGCGTGATCGTGCCGACCCCGAGCCGGGGGTCGGCCAGCATCCGCGTGGCCTCGGACTCGATCCAGGCCTCGTCGAGCGTGATGTTGAGGAAACCGGGGCCGCTGACCTCGACCGTGCCGGGAAAGTCGGGCAGCTCCGCCTTGATCGCCTCGGCGACCTCCCGCGGCGCCCGTCGCAGTCGCTTCGCCAGGCTCATCGCGACGTTCGCCTGGAAGTCGGCGAACTGGGACGGCCGGATCAGCGGGTCTGCGTCGGCGTGCTCGGAGCCGAACGCGCCGGCCAGCGCCTGCTGGACGCGCTCGGTGAGCATTATCTGCGGGTCGGTCATGTTCTAAGGGTACCGGCGACCTTGACAGCGACGCTTATCATTACGGCCGCCACGATCGAGATGCCGACGGCGGTCAGATCGTTGCTGACGTCGCCGGGTTCGAGCGCGAAGAACTGCCTGACGAAGGGGATCGTCAGCCCGATCGCGAACGCCGCCGCCATGGCTCCGACCAGGGCGATCCGCCACCAGTTGAGCGGCCTGGCGATCAGCACGAGCACCCACCAGGTGGTGAGGAAGAGCGTGATCACCGCCGACGACTGGTCCTCGACGAGGGTGGAGGTGCCGCTGTGCGCGGCCCAGAACGACAGCAGCACCGCCGCCGCACACAACACCCCAGCGGGTACGGCGAAGCGCAGCACCCTGGGGACGAAGCCGGGCTTGGAACGTTCGCGCGTGGGCGCGAGCGCGAGGAAGAGCGCGGGGACGCCGATGGTCAGGGCGTTCGTCAGGGTGGAGTGGCGAGGCGCGAACGGGAACATCACCCCGGCCACGCCGACCAGCAACGACAGCACGATCGCGTAGAACGTCTTGGTGAGGAACAGGTTGGAGACCCGTTCGATGTTGGCCAGCACCCGCCTGCCCTCGCCCACGACGTGCGGCAGCGTGGCGAACTTGTCGTCGAGCAGCACCACCTGCGCCACGGCCTTGGTGGCCGGGCTGCCCGCGCCCATCGCGATGCCCAGGTCGGCGTCCTTCAGCGCGAGCACGTCGTTGACGCCGTCGCCGGTCATGGCCACGGTGTGGCCCCGGGCCTGGAGCGCCCGGACGAACTGGCGCTTCTGCTGGGGGCTGACGCGGCCGAAGACGGCGTGGGAGTCGAGCAGCTCGCCCAGCTTGTCCTGGTCTTCGTGGGGGAGGGCCCGCGCGTCCATGGAACGGTGGGCGTCCGGGATCTCCAGGTCGGCGGCGATGGCGGAGACGGCGATCGGGTTGTCGCCGGAGATGACCTTGACCGTGACGCCCTGCCTGGCGAAGTAGCGGAGGGTCTCCTGGGCGTCGGGCCTGATGCGCTGCTTGAACGTGACGAGCGCCACCGGCTCCAGGCCCTCCGCTGCCGGGAAGGACTCGGCGCGGCACAGCGCGAGCACCCGGGTGCCGGTGGCGGCCAGCTCGGCGGCCTGGTCGTAGCCGTCCCCGCCGTCGAGCAGCACGTCCGGAGCCCCGAGCACCCACGCGCCCTGCTCACCGAAGTCGGCTCCGCTCCACTTGCGCGCCGAGGAGAACGGCACCATCTCCCCTGCCGCCCACCCGTTTCCCGGGGCCGGGTAGCGGGCCCGGACGGCCTCGGCGGTGGCGTTCGGCCGGCTGTCGAGGTGTGCCAGGGCGGCCAGCGCGTCCTCGACCGGCTGGCCGTCGCGCAGGGGCAGCACCTGGTCGAGCTCCATGCCGCCGGCGGTGAGCGTGCCCGTCTTGTCCAGGCACAGCACGTCCACCCTGGCCAGCCCCTCGATCGCGGGCAGCTCCTGGACGAGGCACTTGTGCCGGCCGAGTCGTATGACGCCGACGGCGAACGCGATCGAGGTCATCAGCACCAGCCCCTCGGGGATCATGGTGACGATGCCCGCGACCGCGCCGGTGATCGCGGTGCCGAAGTCGGCGGAGTTCTTGAGCTGGCTGTAGATCAGCAGGGCGCCGATCGGGATGACCAGCCAGGTGATGTACTTGATGAAGTTCGCCACGCCCTCGCGCAGCTCGGAATGGGCGAGGTGAAACCTGCTCGCCTCTTCCGCCAGTTTCACGGCGTACGCGTCGGTGCCGACCCTCGTGGCCACGAACGAGCCCGCGCCCGCCACCGCGAAGCTGCCCGACAGCACCTGGTCGCCCGGCCGCTTGTGCACGGGGTCGGCCTCGCCGGTCAGCAGCGACTCGTCCACCTCCAGCCCGTCGGACTCGACCACCTCGCCATCGACCAGCAGGCGGTCGCCCGGGCCCAGTAAGACCAGGTCGCCCAGCACCACCTGGCGCGGCTGGACCTGTTGCTCCCGGCCGTCGCGCCGTACCCTGACCGGAGCCTCGTTGATCACCGCGAGCTTGTCGAGCGTGCGCTTGGCCCGTAACTCCTGAACGATCCCGATCAGCACGTTGGCCACGATGACCAGCCCGAACAGGCTGTCCTGCCACTCACCGAAGATCAGGACCAGCGCCCAGAGCACGCCGATGACCAGGTTGAACAGGGTGAAGACGTTCGCCCTGACGATCGCGCTCAGCGACCGGCTCGACCGCCGCGGAACATGGTTGGCCTTCGCCCCCGCCGCCTGTGCCGAGGTGAGCCCGTGCACCATTGACTCCACATAGCCCCCTGTTTCTGTGGATCGGTGCCACCTTACGGGCTCACCAGAGCCTGTGGGAGCGGTGTGTGGCGCCCAGCTTGTCGCCGATGCGGGAGACGATTCCGGCCGCGGACAGGTCGGCCGCGAGCTTGCAGGCCGCGCTGATCCCTTCGGCCCTGGACGAGCCGTGGGCGATGACGACGGTGCCGTTCAGGCCGAGCAGCACCGCGCCCCCGTACGCCTCGGGGTCGAGGCGGCGGCGCAGCTCGCGGATGCGGGAGCGCTGCATGGCGGCGCCCAGCCTGGCCAGCCTGCTCTCGCTGACGACCTCCCTGAGCTCGGAGAACGCGAAGCGGACCGCGCCTTCCATGGTCTTCAGCGCCACGTTCCCGGTGAACCCGTCGGTCGTGATCACGTCGGCCTTGCCGGTCAGCAGGTCATGGCCCTCGACGTTGCCCGTGAAGTGAATGCCGGGGGAGGCCAGGAGGAGCTCGTGGGCGCGTTTGACGAGCTTGTTGCCCTTCTCGGCCTCACTGCCGATCGTGAGCAGGCCGACCCTGGGCGTCTCGATGCCGTACGCCAGCTCGGCGAAGGCCGTCCCCAGATGGGCGAACTGCACCAGCATCTCCGGCTTGGCCTCGGCGTTCGCGCCCGCGTCGATGAGCAGGGTGGGCTTGGGGAGGGTGGGGATGGCGACCGCTATGGCCGGTCTGAGCACGCCTTGCTGGCCTTTGAGGCGGAGCCTGCCGGTGGCCACGATCCCCGCCGTGGAGCCCGCTGACACGACGGCGGCGGCGTCGCCGCGGCGTACGAGGTGGCAGGCGACGGCGATGCTGGAGCGGGGCCGGCGCAGGCTGGCCAGCGCGCCCTCGTCCATGGCCAGGGCCTCCTCGGCCCGTACGATCGGGACTTCCTTGGTGGCGTCGTGGTCGGCGAGCGCCTCGTAGAGCACGCGAGGGGAGCCGACGAGCACGACTTTGAGGCCGCGCTCCCGCACGGCATGCACCGCTCCCGCCACGATCGCGTGTGGTGCGTGGTCGCCGCCCATGGCATCGAGCGCGATGGGCCTGCTGTCGGACAATGATCACCTCGTACGGCATCGAGCCCGCCGCCACGGCATGGCCGGGACGCGGGCTCGGGGGTATGTCCGCATCGTAGGCAAGGCAGTAGCCAGGTTAACCGGCGGGTAGGCCCTGTTGGTTCCCCGCACGCCCCTTCCACTCCCACTATGCGGCACACCGCCCGATTCGTCGCGCCGGCGGCTTCGAGGTCAGTGGAGGTTCCAGTCGTCCATCCCGCGCGACACGATCACCTTGGAGAACTTGGACGACCCTGTGACCCGGATCAACGGCCCGTCCGCTCCCGACCCGCCCGTCACGTTGCGCTTGCCGAACATCGAGCTGCCCTCGTCGATCACATGGGCGTTGCCGGGAACGCGCACGATCATCTTGCTGAACCACGCGTTCGTCTCGATGGTGATCTCGCGTCCGGGCAGCACCGCGTCCGACAGGTCGATGATGAGGGCACCGAACCGGGCGGACAGCCGGGTGTTGCGGGACGCCACCCACCGCCCCTTGCGGACGATCTTGCTGAACTTCGAGTCGATGACCTGCTGTTCGATGGCGGTGGGCACGTTAGAAGCGGACACCTCGGGCAGATCCCGGGTGAGGGGGACGAGCTCGCTCATGGTCTTCGCCGTGTAGGCGACGTCCAGGCGGTCGGCGTGCTCGACGCTGGTGAGTCTTCCTGTCGCGAGCGCCTCGGCCAGGACCGCGGCCACGCGGTCTCGGTCGGCGTCTGAGGCGCGCAAGTCCGGATCGTGGGTCACGAAAAATCAGTGTATGCCGAATCGCGATATGTCGCGAGTGCCCGCAAACCTGAAGGAAAACTTGGAGACCAGTGGAACCGGTGATGCCGCTGGCCGCGTCCGGGTATTAAGAACCGTAGACGCACGACAGGGTCGTGAGGTTTACACCCGATCGAACAAAAAAGATGGGAAAGGCCTAGTGATCTTGAACCAAGCAGGCACGCGACGCTTCAAGGCGTACACGTCCAAGCACCTTGACGAGCTCCTGAAGCGTGCGGGGCTCGGCGACGAGGACCGGCTGAAGGTCCGCGCCGTCGCCACAGTGCTGCCGTTCCGGACCAACGCCTACGTCGTCGATGAACTCATAGATTGGTCGGCCGCGCCCGACGACCCCATCTACCGGCTTGTCTTCCCGCAGGAGGACATGCTGCCCGCTGCGGACGTCGCCAGGTTGGCAGACCTGCTCAAGGCCGAGGCGCCGAACGCCGAGATCCAGGCCGAGGCGAACCGAGTACGAGCGCAGCTCAACCCGCACCCCGCAGGCCAGAAGGAGCTCAACGTCCCGAAGATCGGTGACGAGCCGGTGCCTGGCATGCAGCACAAATATCCAGAGACCGTGCTGATCTTCCCCAAACAGGGGCAGACCTGTCACGCGTACTGCACGTACTGCTTCCGGTGGGCGCAGTTCGTCGGTGACGCGGACCTGAAGTTCGCCTCCGACGACATCGACCAGATGGTGGCCTACATTCGCCGGCATCCTGAGGTCACGAGCGTCCTGATCACCGGCGGTGACGCGATGATCATGGGCGAGCCCGTCATCAGACGATATATCGAGCCATTGCTGGATCTGGAGCAACTGGAGTCGATCAGGATCGGCACCAAGGCGCTGGCCTACTGGCCGCAGCGCTTCACCACCGACCCTGACGCCGACGCCACGCTCGGGCTGTTCGAGGAGGTGGTGAACGCGGGCAAGAACCTCGCGTTCATGGCCCACTTCACGCACCCGCGCGAGCTGGAGTCGCCACTGGTCGAGTCGGCGGTCAAGCGCATCCTCGGCAGCGGGGCCACGATCAGGACCCAGGCGCCGCTGATCAGGTCCATCAACGACGACCCCGCCGTGTGGTCCCACATGTGGCGGCGGCAGCTGCGGATGGGGTTGATCCCTTATTACATGTTCGTCGAGCGTGACACCGGGCCTCAGGACTACTTCGCGGTGCCGCTGGCGCGCGCGTACGAGATCTTCAGGGACGCGTACTCGAGTGTCTCCGGGCTCTGCCGCACGGTCCGCGGTCCGTCGATGTCGGCCACGCCGGGCAAGGTGTGCGTCGACGGTGTGACCGAGATCGCGGGGGAGCAGGTGTTCATGCTCCACTTCATCCAGGCGCGCGACCCGTCGCTGGTCGGGCGGCCGTTCTTCGCGCGCTACGACCCGTCGGCGGTGTGGCTGACGGACCTGCGCCCGGCCTTCGCCGACCGTTTTCCGTTCGAGCCGGCGGGCGCCCTGCTGCCCGCCTGACCGCTCCCGCGTCCACCGCGACCGCGACCGAGAAATCCGTGCCCCCGGCCCGTGACATTTGTTTTCGTCATCCCTTGTTCACGGGCCGCGGGGCACATGAATTTTCCGGCTCAAGGTCGCATGTACGGGTCCGAGCTCGCGCGCCCGCGGTGCCGAACCCGAGCGCGTGCAATATCAGAAACAAGACCCTCCTATTTCCCGTTTTGTCTCCCGCTCAACGCTCCCCCTCCACTCGGTAACCGGCCTGCAAACCCCAGTTACATGGGCATTCATGCGCCTGCGGCCGATCACAGCCAGTGATAGAACTGCTCGCGTAGCTCAGCCGTGACGGCACGCATCATGTGGTGCCCATAGCGCGCCCGCCGCGGCATTCGGAGGTTATCGATTCGCATTTCCACCTCATTAGAGCGCGATCGATCACGAGCCGGGAAGGCAACCATGAATCGACTAGTCAAGACGGCGGCCGCCGTCACAGCATTCGGCTTGGCGGCGGCTTTGGCCGTGCCAGCTCAAGCGGAAGTTCAATACGACACCGCCAGGCACGAGGGCTCGGGCGGGGGCACCACTGCGGGAATCCCGGTCGACGGCCTGCTGGGCGGCGTCGTCGGCGGGAGCCTGCTGAACGGCCTGCTGGGCGACGCCGCCCAGGTCAGGTCCGGTGCTCGCCCCGCGGGCCGGATGTCGGAGGCCGAGCTGGACGCCGCACAGGCGAACCGGCAGCAGCGCGTCACCGCGCCGAACGCGGCCGAGGACATCACACTCCACGGCGGTCCGCTGCCCGAGCTGTCGCCGATCACGAGCGGGCTCCCGCTCGGCGGAGGGGGCCTGACCGAGTCCCTGCCCGTACCGGCCCTGCCGGGCGCGGCACGGCTGGCGCAGCCCGCCGCGCCCTCAGTCAAGGCCGGCAAGCGCGGCAAGGGTCAGGCCGTGACCGGGGGCACGAGCCGGCGCGGCGCCTACGACGCGCTGACGGGCCTGCTCCGCACGTCCACCGGGGACGTGACGAACAAGGTCGGCAGCACCGCTCTCACCGGGGATGTGATGAACAAGCCCGGCAGCACCGCTTTGCTGCCGGGCGCGGGCTCCAGCGTCACGGACCTCAGCCGTACCGCCGCCAAGACCATGAACAGCGCCACCAAGGGCGTCGCCTCCCTGTCGGCCGAGAGCGTCGTGACCGGCCTCAGCGACGCGGCCAAGCGCGCGCTGCCACACGTCAGGAGCGGCCGCCTGTCGCCGATGCTCGGGCAGGTCGCGCCCGCCGAGGTGGCGCCGGTCGTCGAGGCGCTGCCCGGCGCCACACAGGCCGCCTCCATGGACGGGGTCAACCCGCTCGTCGAGGACGCCACCGGCTTCGTATCCACCAACGGAACCAAGGCCACCAGCACGTACAGCGATGTGCTGGTGGCGCTTGGATGGACCACCGACGCGCTGACGAGCTCGGTGCGGGACTCCTGGATTCGCGACTAGAACGCGATGCAGGCGCCAGAGCGGCGGCTCGCTGAGAGCCGGTGTGACGGTTCGCGGGTGTCCTAGGTGCCGACACCCGGGGACCGGCCGGGCCGGCTACGACGCGGCCCCGTTCACGCGCCCCAGCTGTTCCCTGACGACATCTTTTCCCTTTCCCGGGATCCAGCGCCGACGTCGGCGTCCGGCTGTATGGCGGTCCGCACGGCGATGTGCGTCCGTGCACGGCGGTCGGAACGGCCTGTCCGGGGTCATCTGCACGGTGGCCGGCACGGTGATCTGTCCGGGGTCATCTGCACGGTGGCCGGCACGGTGATCTGTCCAGGGCCATCTGCACGGTGGTCCGCGCGTGTCCGTTGGTGCCAGTCTGCGCGCGTCCATCCTGGTGAGGCAGGCTTGACGCGGCAGGTCTGTGCCGATGTGGGGCGTGGCGGTCCGAGTGCCGAAGGTCCGGTGCGGCAGGTCTGTGCCGTTGCCGGGACGCGGCGGTCCGTGTGCCGTTCGTCCTGGTGCTGGAAGCCCGGTGCCGCCGTTCCGGTGCGGCAGGTCGGCGGGGCCGATTGGGAGATGTCGTCGCACTGACGCGGCAGGCCGACGGGCGCTCACAGGTGCCGGACGCCCGAGGCACTGACGCGCGTGGGTTGCGAGACCCCGCGAAAGCGGATGGTCTCCATGACGGGCCTGGGCGGACGCGCCCGCGCCCTGGCTCGTGCACTGCGCCGCTTACTGCAGGGCGGCGGCGCCGCACGAGCCCCGCCGCCGGCCCCGGTCTTGTTGGGGTCGGCGGCCTTTTTGCTGAGCTTGTCGAGTGTGGTGCAGCGCCGTGCGTGCTCGCCGCCGCTTTCAAAACCCCCATCTTGTACGGCTGCGCACGGTGGGCGCCACCCGCCGCACGTGGCTGAGGGCCTCCAGGGTGACGCTCGCTGACCCGCACATGGCCGGTCGCCGTCACGCCGCCTTCTTGACGACCCGCTCCCTCAATCCGGCTACGGCAGGCGGACGCCGGTGCGGCGGGCTATCTGGGCCTGCAGTCTGGCCATCTGCCAGTGCAGCTCCAGTAGTTGCTCGGCGAGCTGCGTCCGGGGGATCTCGGACACGTCCTCGGTGGCCAGGTGGTCGATCGCGGTCGAAAGCTCCACCATCGCGCGCTCCCACTCCATCAGCGACCCTCGGATCGAATTGACGTTCGAATCCTATCGGAACGCCAGGCTCCCTGTCAGTCATTTGTCACAGTGGTCGCCCTGTGTTTCGCACAAGAGATCGAACTGCCGGGAGATCGTACTTCGGCTGAGGCCCCTGGGAGTTCAGGTCCTCGGCGGCGTCGGGTGAGTGAGGCAGAGGCGTCCGGCCCCCTTGGTGGCGTGGGACGTGGTGCGGGGTGGTGGTTCTCGCGTACCGGGCGGCGTCGGACTGGGCGCGGGGTCGTGGCAGTCACCTACCCGGCGGAGTCGGACCGGGTGCGAGGTGTGGCGCACACGTACCGGGGGCGTCGGAGCGGTGTGTGGGTGGCTGGGTGCAGGTTTCCCGGCGCGTCGGGCGTGGCTGCCGGGCTCTGGCTCGTGCGTGCCGAGGTGACGACGCCCCGGGAAGGGCGCTGGTGGAGGACGCCGGAGGGGCCGGGGTCAGCCCTTGTTGTAGGCGGCGATGACTTCCTTCGGGTCGCCGTCCATCTTGATCTTGCCCTTGTGCAGCCAGATGACGCGGTTGCAGGTCTCCTCGATGACCTTGAGGTCGTGGGCCACGAGGAAGACCGTGCCGGCGGACTCGCGGATCTGGCGGATGCGCTCCTCGCTCTTCTTGCGGAACTCGCGGTCGCCCGTCGCCAGGGCCTCGTCGATGAGGAGGACGTCGTGGGTCTTGGCCGAGGAGATGGCGAAGCGGAGGCGGGCGCCCATGCCGGAGGAGTAGGTGGACATGGGCAGCTGGACGAACTCGTCAATGCCGGAGAAGTCGACGATCTCCTGGTACTTCTCGCGAACCTCGGCAGGCGTCATGCCCATGGCGTAACAGCCGAGGATGATGTTGCGCTCGCCGGTCAGCTCGCGCATTAGAGCCGCGTTGACGCCGAGCAGCGAGGGCTGGCCGTCGGTGTAGACGGCGCCCTCGTGCGGGGGGAGGAGGCCCGCGATGGCCCGCAGCAGCGTGGACTTGCCCGAGCCGTTGCGGCCCACGATGCCGATGGCGTCGCCGTGGTAGGCCACGAACGTGACGCCCTTGACCGCGTGGACCTCTTTCATCTGCGGCCGGCCCTGGCGCTTGAGGAGGCGCGTGAGGGCGTTGACCGCGTTGCCCTTCTCGGCGTCCGAGGCCGCGCCGTAGACGCGGTAGACGATGTGGAGGTCGTCGACGATGACGGTCGGAGTGCCCGTGGGGACGTCGAGCGGCGACTTGCCCTGGGGCTCCGGATTGGGATGCACTCTCACATCCTTGCCGGGGACGGCGGGCTTCTCGCCCTTCACCTGTGACAGCTCCTTGGTCAGTTCAGCCACGCCCGTACCTCTCCTCGGACCGCCAGAAGTACCAGAAGCCGAAGCCAAGCGCGAACACGGCCCAGAATACGCAAGACACCAACACCATCGTCGGGGGGTGGTGGCCGAGCTTCGTATTGTGGCTCGAGATGAGGATCTCCCGCATCCATTCGATGAAGGAAGCGGTGGGGTTGAGATACATCACGTCGGCGACCCACTGGGGCAGCTTGGCGGAGGACACCACCTTGTCCTGGATGGAGAAGAAGACGCCTGAGGCGTAGAGCCAGAAGCGGGTGATGAACGGCAGCAACTGGTTGAGATCGCGCATCTGGGCGCCGAGCCGGGCGACGACCAGGCCGACACCCACGTTGAACATCGTCTGGAGCAGCAGCACCACCGGGACCATGAGCCAGAACCAGGTGGGCCATTCACCGGTGATCGTGACGATGACGAGGAGCACGCCCATGGAGATGGCGAGCTGCTGCAGCTCCTGGATCGCGTAGGCAAGCGGCAGGGACGCCCTGGGGAAGTGCAGGGCCCGGATCATCGAGAGGTTGCCCGAGATCGACTTGGCGCCGGTGGTGACGGTCCGCTGCGTGTAGGTGAAGACGAACATCCCGGTCAGCAGGAAGGCCGGGTAGTTCTGGATGCCGTTCTTGCCGCCCAGGATGACGCCGAACATCACGTAGTAGATCGCCGCGTTCAGCAGGGGGGTCAGCACCTGCCACAGCTGGCCGAGGGCCGAGCTGGAGTACTTCGAGACGTTGCGCGACGTCGCGTACGTGAGGATGAAGTGTCGCCGCTCCCACAGCAGGCGCAGGTAGACACCGAACCTCGGCCGCGCGATGGCACGGCGAAGCCCGTATCTCTGGGCGAGCTTGGCCAGCGGCTCCTGCCCGCTTCGGCCGCCCGCCTGGGCGTCCGCGACAGCGGATTCCGGCTGGCTCATGGCAAGGACTCTATTGGATCCAGGTCAGTGGGGTGCCTGTCACACGGGTTGGCGACAGTCAGTTGGACGGAGTCTTACGACGCCGGGTTCCCAAGGTGCCGTCAAGACCTGCTCAACCGTAGCCCAGCGGGCCGGGGTGTGGTGGGAAGGGCGCGACCACTCTCCTGTAGGGGGTAATTTTCATCGACTGTTCACGTCCAGGCCGGGCCAGTTACAGGGTGTTTGTACGGTTTAATGCTTCTTGCGATGAATGTCTGTGACGCTGGATTGGCGCACGTGTGACCGAACTGCAACGCGCCAGAGACTCCCTGGTGGCAAGTAGTAAGGGATAGTCGCGAACGACTGGCAGGGCGTCGGCTGGTTTGACCATGTCAGCCAAACCCGGGGGGATACCAGGACCCCCCGTCAGGCTGCTCACGATCACCGCAGCTCAGCGCTTACGCCCACCTGTAGAGGGAGGAATTCTTTCACCATGCGTGTTACTAAGGGCGCACAGATCGTCGCCGGTACCGCGCTGCTCGCCCTCGCGGTTGCCGCGTGTGGCGGCGGTGCCTCTGACAGTGGCGGCACTGCCGCGGGCGGCGGCGAAACGCCGGTCCGCATGGAAATCGGTGAGCCCCAGGAGCTCCTGAACCCCCAGAACACGACGGAGACCGAGGGGTCCGAGGTCCTCGCCGCGGTGTTCTCGCCGCTTGTGCGCTACGACGAGAACAAGCAGCCAGTCGAGGAGGCTGCCGAGTCGATCAGCACGTCGGACAGCAAGGTCTGGACGATCAAGCTCAAGTCCGGCTACACGTGGCACGACGGCACGCCGGTGACCGCCGCGGACTACGCCCGCGCGTGGAACTACGCCGCCTACCAGGACAACGCCATGGCCTCGTCCTACTTCTTCGGCCGCGTCGACGGCTACGCCGACGTGCACCCGGGTGAGGGCAAGACGCCGACGGCCAAGGAGATGAAGGGCCTCAAGGTCGTCGACGACCTCACGCTCGAGGTCACGCTCACGGCGCCGTTCTCGCAGTTCAAGACGATGCTCGGTTACACCGCCTTCTACCCGCTGCCGAAGTCGGCCTTCGGCCCCGACGGCAAGGTGACCCAGGCCTACGGCGAGCAGCCGGTCGGCCAGGGCGCGTTCAAGGTGGACAAGCCCTACAAGAAGGGCACCGACCAGACCATCGACATGACGGTCTACGACAAGTTCCCGGGTCCGAAACCGAAGAACTGGAAGAAGCTCCAGTTCAAGATCTACACCAGCGCCGAGACCGCGTACAACGACCTTCAGGCCGAGAACCTCGATGTCGACGACTCGCTGCCGGCCTCGGCGATCGCCAGCGCCAAGGCCGCGCTGGGCGACCGCTACTTCGACGAGCCCGACGCCGCGGTCGGCTACATCGGCGTGCCGCTGAAGTACAACCCGGACTTCAAGAACCCGGACGTCCGCAAGGCCATCTCGCTGGCCATCGACAGGAAGACCATCACCGAGACGGTCTTCTCCGGTACCCGCGCGCCCGCCGACGACTTCATCAACCCGGCCATCCCCGGCTACCGCCAGGGTGCCTGCGCCGCGTGCACGTACAACCCGGCCGAGGCCAAGAAGCTGTACGACGCGGCCAAGGGCCCCAAGACCATCGAGCTGGGCTACAACGCCGACGGTGGCCACAAGGAGTGGATCGAGGCGGTCGCCAACAACCTCCGCGCCAACCTGGGCATCGAGGTCACGCCGAAGCCGTTCGAGAAGTTCCAGGGCATCCTGGACGCCTTGGACGCCAAGGAGTACAAGGGCCTGTTCCGTATGGGCTGGTCCATCGACTACCCGTCGGCCGAGAACTACCTGACCCCGATCTTCGGCACCGGCTCCATCGGCACCGGCTCCAACTACGGTGGCTACTCCAACAAGGAGTTCGACGACCTGGTGGCCAAGGGTGACCAGGCCGCCGACCCCGCCGAGGGACTGAAGTTCTACCAGCAGGCGGACGACATCCTGGTCAAGGACCTTCCGTACATCCCGGTTTACTTCTACCGGAGCAACTTCGGGCACTCCACCAAGGTCAAGAATGTCAAGCTCAACCTGCTCAACCAGGTTCAATGGGCGGACATAGAGAAGGCCTGACGTCATTCGCGAGTGGGCGGCTCTTGCCGCCCACTCGCCGGAGGGCTGAGCTTGGAGGCAGCCACCCGAGCCGGGTGAACCACGGGCTCCGGGGGGCTGCCTCCAAGCTATGTACCGGAGGGCTTCAATGGGCCGTTATGTCATCAGGCGTCTGATCCAGGCGATACCCGTCCTGCTCGGCGCCACCCTACTCATCTTCATGATCGTCTTCGCGCTGCCTGGGGATCCCATCGCGGCGCTCTTCGGAGACAAGCGTCCGGACCCCGCGGTGGCCGAGGTCCTGCGCGAGCAGTATCACCTCAACGATCCGCTGCTGCTGCAGTACTGGTACTACATCAGCGGCGTGCTCTTCCGCGGCGACTTCGGTGTGAACTTCGCCGACGTGCCAGTGTCCCAGATCATGGCCGGCAAGTTCCAGGTCACCCTGAACCTCGCCCTGACCGCCCTCGTCATGGAGGCGATCATCGGCGTCGGCCTCGGACTGTGGGCGGCGCTGCGCCGCGGCAAGGCCACCGACACCATGATCCTCGCCTCCACGCTGCTGCTCATCTCGGTGCCCACGCTGGTGACCGGCTTCGTGCTGCAGCTCATTCTCGGCGTGAAGCTCAAGCAGTGGACCGGGGCGGACATCTTCCCCGTCGCGGGCACGTTCGCGGGCTGGCGCAGCTACCTGCTGCCCGGCTTCGTGCTCGCGGGAACGTCGATCGCTTACCTGACCAGGCTCACCAGAACCAGCCTGGCGGAGACGCTGAGAGCGGACTACATCCGCACGGCCACGGCCAAGGGCCTGCCGAGACGCCGCGTCATCGGCAGACATGGGTTGCGTAACGCACTGATCCCGCTGGTCACCTATCTGGGCGCCGACCTCGGCAACCTGATGGGCGGCGCGGTGATCACCGAGACGATCTTCAACCTGCCGGGGATCGGGAATCAGCTCTACACCAGCGTCTACTTGCGAGAACAACCAGTTGTCGTGGGTATCGTGACGATCCTGGTGCTGATTTACATCCTGGCCAACCTGGTCGTCGACTTGTTGTACGCCGTGCTCGACCCGAGGATCCGCTATGAGTAACCCAACCCCGCCGGTGGGGCCCGGACTCCCGGAGACGCAGACCATGGTCACCGACACGGTGACCGCCCCGGCACCGGCACGACATGCCAAGAAGGCCAAGGAGGGCAAGCCGGCCAGCCTGTGGAGCGACGCCTGGTATGACCTCAGGCGGCGGCCGATGTTCATCATCTCGGTGATCATCATCCTGATCCTGCTGGTCATGTCGTTCTTGCCGTCGCTGTTCACCTCGATCGACCCGTACAGCGCCAGGACCTGTGATCTGTCCACGGCCAGGCACGTGCCCGGCGCCGGCCACCTGTTCGGCAAGGACAACCTGGGCTGCGACGTCTACGCCAGGACGATCTACGGTGCGCGCAACTCGATCTTGATCGGCGTGTTCACCACGATCATCACCACGATCATCGGCGGCCTGCTCGGCATCGTGGCGGGCTACCGCAGCGGCGTGGTCGACACGGTGTCGTCGCGGGTCACCGAGATCTTCTTCGCCATCCCCCCGATCCTCGGCGCGCTGCTCATCGCGGCCACGTTCCGCGGCAAGTTCAACAGCATCCTGCTGGTCATCATCGCGCTGGCGGTGCTCGGCTGGCCGATGACGTTCCGCATCATGAGAGCGGCCGTGATCACCGCGAAGAACCAGGACTTCGTGGTCGCGGCCAGGGCGCTGGGCGCGGGCTCGGGCCGGATCATGTTCCGCCACCTGCTGCCCAACTCGCTGGCCCCGGTCATCGTCGTGGCCACGATCAACCTCGGCGGCTTCATCGCGGCCGAGGCGGCATTGTCGTTCCTGGGCGTCGGCGTGCAGTCGCCGCAAATCTCCTGGGGCCTCATGATCGCCGACGCGCGAAGCAGGTTCCTGGAGGCGCCACTGCCGCTGGTGTTCCCGGCCGTGTTCCTCTGCGTCACGGTGCTCGCGTTCATCATGATGGGCGACGCCGTACGCGACGCCCTCGACCCGAAGCTCAGGTAGAAGGGGGGATCAAGTGAAGAAGACGTCAACGGATGTGTTGCCCGCCGAGGGAGGGCTGGGCGACGAGCCGCTGCTCGCGGTCGACAACCTGCACGTGGAGTTCCACACGCGTGCGGGGATCGTGCGCGCGGTCAACGGCGTGAGCTACTCGGTCGCCCCCGGCGAGACGCTCGCCGTGCTGGGCGAGTCGGGTTCGGGCAAGTCCGTGACCGCGCAGGCGATCATGGGCATCCTGGACATGCCGCCGGCGGTCATCCCCAAGGGGGAGATCCGCTTCAGGGGCACCGACCTGCTCAAGCTCTCGGAGGAGGCGCGCACGCAGGTGCGCGGCCAGCGCATCGCGATGATCTTCCAGGACGCGCTCTCCGCGCTCAACCCGGTGTTCACCGTGGGCTGGCAGATCAGCGAGATGTTCCGGGTGCACCGGGGCATGTCCAAGGGCGACGCCATGAAGAAGGCCGTCGAGCTGATGGACCGGGTGCGCATCCCGGCGGCCAGGCAGCGCGTGAACGACTATCCGCACCAGTTCTCCGGGGGCATGCGGCAGCGCATCATGATCGCGATGTCGATCGCGCTGGACCCCGAGGTGCTGATCGCGGACGAGCCGACCACGGCGCTCGACGTGACCGTCCAGGCGCAGATCATGGAGCTGCTGGCCGAGCTGCAGCGCGAGAGCCAGATGGGCCTGATCCTGATCACGCACGACCTCGGCGTCGTGGCCGACGTGGCCGACAAGATCGCCGTCATGTACGCGGGGCGCATCGTGGAGAACGCCCCCGTGCACGACATCTACAAGGGGCCCGCCCACCCGTACACGAAGGGCCTTCTCGAGTCGATCCCCCGGGTCGACCACAAGGGCCAGGACCTGTACGCGATCAAGGGCCTGCCGCCCAACCTGCTCGACCTGCCGACCGGTTGCGCGTTTCATCCCCGGTGCCCGTACCGGCAGGACGACTGCGTGACCGACGTCCCCCCGCTCCACGAGATCAGCGGCACCAGAGGCAGCGCGTGCCACTACTGGAGGGAGGTCCTCGATGGCGATCGGTGAGCGCATCCTCGAGGTTCGGGACCTGGTCAAGCACTTCCCGCTGACCCAGGGCATCGTCTTCAAGCGGCAGATCGGTGCGATCAAGGCCGTCGACGGCGTGTCGTTCGACCTGCACAGGGGCGAGACGCTGGGCATCGTGGGCGAGTCGGGCTGCGGCAAGTCCACGCTCGCCAAGGTGCTGATGGCGCTGGAGCGGCCCACCTCCGGCTCGGTGAAGATCAACGGCCGCGACATCGGCAAGGCCAAGGGCGGCGAGCTCAAGCGGATGCGCCGCAACATCCAGATGGTGATGCAGGACCCGTACACCTCGCTGAACCCCCGGATGACCGTCGGCGACATCATCGGCGAGCCGTACGAGATCCACACCGAGGTGGCGCCCCGGGGCGGCCGTCGCAAGAAGGTGCAGGAGCTGCTGGAGGTGGTGGGGCTCAACCCCGACCACATCAACCGCTACCCGCACCAGTTCTCCGGAGGGCAGCGGCAGCGCATCGGCATCGCCCGAGGGCTGGCGCTCCAGCCGGAGATCATCGTCTGTGACGAGCCGGTGTCCGCCCTGGACGTGTCCATCCAGGCGCAGGTGATCAACCTGCTCGAGCGGCTGCAGAACGAGTTCAACCTGGCGTACATCTTCATCGCCCATGACCTGTCGGTGGTGCGGCACATCTCCGACCGGGTGGGCGTGATGTACCTCGGCAAGTTCGTGGAGCTCGGTAAGGACACGGAGATCTACGACCGGCCGGCGCATCCGTACACGCAGGCACTGCTGTCGGCGGTGCCGGTGCCGGACCCGGAGGGGCGGGAGCAGCGGGAGCGGATCATCCTCCAGGGCGACCCGCCGTCCCCGGCCAACCCGCCGTCGGGGTGCCGCTTCCGTACTCGGTGCTGGAAGGCGCAGGGGATCTGCGCCGAGGAGGAGCCGCTGCTGCAGGTGCGGCCGGGCACCGGGCACGAGAGCGCCTGCCACTTCGCGGAGACGCACGACGTGGTGCACGTGGGCTGACGCCCTGCGTACCAAGGCCCTCCGAGGAGCTCTCCTCGGAGGGCCTTCGCGTCACGCGGTGGCGATCAGGGCGGAGCCGTGGCCGAAGAGGCCCTGGTTGACGGCGAGGCCGACGCGGGCGTCCGCAATCTGGCGCGGCCCCGCCCCGCCCCGCAGCTGGAGGGTGAGCTCGCAGAGCTGGGCGATCGCCTGGGCGGGGATCGCCTCGCCGAAGGAGGCCAATCCGCCCGAGGGGTTGACCGGGATCCGGCCGCCCAGGCCCGTCTCCCCGTCGTGCAGGAGCTTGGCCGACTCGCCGCGCGGGCACAGACCGACGTCCTCCATCCAGTCCAGCTCCAGTGCCGTGGAAAGGTCGTACACCTCCGCCAGAGAGACGTCCTCCGGCCCGACCCCCGCCTCTTCGTACGCCGCGTGCGCGATCGCCGCTCTGAAGGGCCTCTCAGGGGCGGGTACGGCGGCGCTGGAGTCGCTGGCGAAGTTCGGCAGCTCCAGGATCGTGTTGGGGAAGGTCGGGGTGACGGTGGACACGGCGGCCACGCGTACCGAGGCGGACAGGCCCCGCCGCCGGGCGTAGGACTCGGAGGCCAGGACCACCGCCGCGCCTCCGTCCGAGGTGGCGCAGATGTCCATGAGGTGCAGCGGGTCGGCGACCATGGGGGAGGCCAGCACCTCCTCGGCGGTGACGGGCTTGCGGTAGCGGGCCATGGGGTTGAGCGATCCGGCCAGCGAGTTCTTGACCTTGACGGCGGCGAAGTCGGCCGGGGTCGAGCCGTACAGGGCCATGCGCCTGCGGGCGTAAAGGGCGAAATAGGCGGGGTTCGTGGCGCCCAGCAGCCGGAAGCGTTGCCAGTCCGGGTCGTCCGGACGGTCCCCGCCGACCGGCTTGAAGAAGCCCTTCGGAGTCGAGTCCGCTCCCACCACGAGCGCCACGTCGCACAGGCCCGCCAGGATGCGCGTGCGGGCGATGTCCACGGCCTGGGCGCCCGAGGCGCAGGCCGCGTAGCAGGACGCGACCCTGGCACCCGACCAGCCCAGCGCCTGGGCGTACGAGGCTCCCGCGATGAAGCCCGGGTAGCCGTTCCTGATCGTGTCCGCCCCGACCACGAACTCCACATCGGTCCACGCCACCCCCGCGTCGCGCAGGGCCGCGCGGGCCGCCGCCACCCCGTACTCCAGGAAGGGCCGGCCCCACTTCCCCCACGGATGCATCCCGACGCCCAGCACCACCACGCTCATGAGGCCCGCTCCCACATCCACACCAGCGGCCCGTCGGCCAGCGGTCCCGAGGTGAGCTCCAGCTCCATGCCCACCTCGAGCTCCGCCGCCGTGAGGCCCTTGACCTGCCCGAGCACCACGATCCCCACCTGGTCGAGCTCCACCGCGGCCAGCGTCACCGGCACGTACGGCTCCGCCGCGACGTAGGGCGCCGGGGGCGGGTAACAGGCGTTCGTGTACGACCACACCCTCCCGCGACGTGGAAGCCGGATCTCCTCCATCGACGTCTCCTCGCAGCGCGGATTGGGGCAGAGGCCGCTACGGGGTGGGAAGCAGACCGTCCCGCAGGTGGCGCACCTGGCGCCCAGGAGGAAGACGCCGTCTTCGTCGATGGCGAACCAGCCCTCGATCGCAAACGTCATAGTCCGCAGTATCGCACAAGCGCTTGCTAGGTTGGGAAGGTCGTCTTCGTGGATCACTTGCGGCGCTTGCGGTGGCGCACCATCACGCGCGCCGACATCGCCGCCACCAGCATCACCATGCCCGCCACCACCGGCCACCTGGAAACAGGCGGTGGCCCATCGCCGAAGTACGGCCCCGGCCGGGCGGGGGGCGGTGCGGGCACGTCCAGGCGGTCGGCCTGCCGCAGGGCGAGCAGCGCGTCGGCCACCCCGTGCCCGTAGGCCGGGCTGTGGCCGTCCGCGGGCCGTTTCCGGGTGCCGAGCTCGATGGCCATCCGCACGTGGTATGGCGACATGTCCGGATGTGCCGCCTTGATCAGGGCCGCGATGCCCGCCACCATGGCCGCCGCCGAGCTGGTGCCGTCGCTCACCACGTACGAGTCGTCCCCGTCGGCCGTGACGATCTCCGTACCGGGGGCTACCACCGAGAGGTAGTCCTGGCGGTTGGAGAACCCCGCCACGCGCAGCGATCGGTCCACCGCCCCCACGGCGATCACCCCGGGGTAGGCGGCGGGGAAGTTCATCCTGTTGGCCGTTTCGCCGTCGTTGCCCGACGAGGCCACCAGCACCGCCCCCTTGGCGATCGCGTACTGGACGGCCTCCTCCTCCGATGCTGAGCCCTCCCAGGCGCCGCTGCCGCCGCCCAGCGACATGCTGATCACGTCGGCGCCGTGGTCGACCGCGTACCGGATGCCCTTGGCCAGCGCGTCGCGCCCGCCGGAGCGCTGCTGCACACGCAGCGGGTCGCCGTTCTCCAGCGTGACCCTGATGGACAGCACCTTGGCCGCGGGGGCCACCCCGATGACGCCGCCCCTGCGCTCGTCGCCGTGACCGCGCCCGGCGATCAGGCTGGCCATGGCGGTCCCGTGCCGCCCCCAGAGCCCTTTGGCGGCGCCGGTCAGGTCGGGGCCCTGGATCACGGCCCCCTGCAGGTCGGGGTGGCGGCCGTTCACGCCGGTGTCGAGCACGGCCACGACCACGCCCTCGCCCTTGCTCGACCGCCACGCCTCGGGCAGCCGCATCGCGGCGAGCTGCCACTGCCCGGCCCGCGCCATCTCTCCCACGTGGTCGAAGCCGACGTCGTCGGAGGCGCTCGCCGGGGCCACCCCGACCACCAGGGCGGCCACCAGGGCGGGGACGATGAGCCGGCTCATCGGGTCAACGCCCGGAGCAGCGCCGTCGCGATCTGCCGCGCGGCGTCGCGCAGCCGCGGCACGAGGCGGTCACCCGGCTGGTACGGTCTGCCGTCGGCGTATCCCGCGGCCGTCGCCACCATGTAGTGCTCGTAGGACCCGACGACCATCCCGGTGAAGTACTGCCGCTCGCCGAACCGCTCCGCGGGCCCCTCGGGAAAGGCCACCGGCCGCACGGTCGCGGGCCGCCCCGTGCGGGAAGAGCCTGACCAGGCCCTGTCGAGCACGGCGATGCCCACGGTGGCGACGAACGTCTGCGTGCTGTCGGCGTACGTGGCGCGCAGGGCCACGCGGCAGCCGCGTAATACGGCGGCGGGCTGGAACGCCGTCCGGCAGGGGGCTTCGGGCGCGACCCCGGCAAGCACGTACGTGATCCGTGCCCCCGACGGGCTCACGCCGGGCACGGTCTCGGGGAAGATCTGCGCCACCGGCCACGCGCGCCAGCGCTCTGACACGGGCGGCTCCGGTAGTGGCCAGATCACGGAAAGTATGGAGAGCAGCACAACGGACAGTTGGAACACGTCGACCTCGAGCGGGAGATCTCGAGCGGGAGGGGAGGATGCCCGCGCGTGCATTCTGACACGTGACTGGAGGTCATTTGGTGAACAGACCGATACGCGGAGTAATTCCGATCTGCGAAGTTCGACCTAAGGGGTAGGGGAAAGTCGGACATGCGCTCCAGGTGGGAGCCCCAGCCGCTGCGCCGCGTCACCGGAATTGACCGCGATCGCGACCAGTCCCGCCGAGTCCGCGAACGCCACCAGCTCCCCGGGCGGCACCGCCGCGAACGTCTCCCGGTACGGCAGCGCGAGCTGCCGCCGGCCCAGCCATACCCCGAGCGTGTCGCCCACCCGCACGCCGAGCGCCTGCAGGTCGCCGGCCGCGATCGAGAGCTGGGTGTTGCCGTAGCGGTCGACCGAGACCACCTCGCCCTCCACCGAGCCGTCGCGCAGCAGCGAGGTCGGCTCGGGCAACGAGACCAGCCGGCCGACCGGCACCTCGGGCCCCAGGTCGGAAGTTCGCAGCCCGGCGGACAGCCGCCCCGCGACCGGCGAGAACACGTCGCGCCCGTGGAAGGTGGGGGAGACCGGACGCAGGAAGTGCGCGTCGTTGCTGATCTCGTACGCGGCCTCGGCGCCGCCGCTGGCGCGCACCGCCCACGACAGCAGCCCGTTGTCGGGGCCGATGAACACCCGGCCGCCCGCCTCGACGGCCACCGCGCGCCTGGCGCCGCCCGCGCTGGGATCGACCGCGCCGATGTGGATGCCCTGGGGGAGGTAGGGGATGGTCTGGGCGAGAATCGCCGCACCACGCCGTACGTCTCCCGCGGGGACCAGGTGACACACGTCGATCACCCGCGCCTCAGGGGCGATCCCGGCGATCACTCCATGACACGCCGCCACATAGCCGTCTTCGAGCCCATAGTCGGTGAGGAGTGTGATGACTGAGGTCACATTTCGTGACTGTACGTCTCTCAATCCGCCGTGAACAGCCGCACTCGGCACATTACGATGAGGACGGGCCGCCTGCGCGCATCGGCCCACGCCCTTTCGAGGAGGACACCATGGGAGCACCGCTCAGCGGTGACAATGCTGCCCAGGAACCGTCCGGCCAACCACTCTCAGAACGCGATATCGAACTCCTCGCCTTCGAGCGCCAGTGGTGGCGCTACGCGGGTGCGAAGGAGCACGCCATCAAGGAGAGCTTCGGGTTCTCCGCCACGCGCTATTACCAGTTGCTCGGTGAGTTGATCGACAGGCCGGAGGCACTCGAGCACGATCCCATGCTGGTCAAGAGGCTGCGCAGGTTACGATCCACCCGCCAGCGTGACCGTGCGGCCAGAAGGCTCGGCATGCGTCCCTGACCGGCTGGGTACGGCAGCCGCGTGAGGAACATCCCTGGAATGGAAGCGATCTTGAAGGATCCGGCCGGCGCCGTGATCGGACTCGATTTCGACGGGACCCTGTCGCCGATCGTGCCCGACCCCGCCAAGGCCGTGATCCACCCGAAGGCCCCCGAGGTGCTCGCCGAACTGGGCGCCCACGTCCTGGCGGTGGCCATTGTGACCGGCAGGCCGCCGGCCACCGCTCTGGAGCTCGGGCCCGGCCTGGCCGACGTGCCCGGGCTGGTCGTGCTCGGGCACTACGGCTTCGAGCGCTGGGAGAACGGCCGGATCTCCGGGCCCCCGCCCCCTCCGGGCGTGCTCCGGGCCGAGGCGGAGCTGCCGCTGCTGCTCGACGCGCTCGGCCTGGAGGGCGTGGTCGTCGAGGACAAGGGCCGGGCCGTGGCCGTGCACACCAGGCGCAGTCCCGACCCCGAGGGCGCGCTGGCCAGGCTGCGCGAGCCGCTGGCCAAGCTGGCCGAGAAGCACGGCCTGGTGGTCGAGCCCGGGCGTTTCGTGCTGGAGCTGCGGCCGCCCGGCATGGACAAGGGGCAGGCGCTCAGCCTGTTCCTGGCCGAGCGGGCCGCCAGGTCCGTCATGTTCGTCGGCGACGATCTGGGCGACCTGGCCGCGTTCGGGGCCGTACGCGCCTCCGGGCTGCCCGGCGTGACCGTGTGCAGCGGCTCCGCCGAGGTCACCGCCCTGGCGGAGCAGGCCGACATCGTGGTGGACGGGCCCGACGGAGTCGTGGCGCTGCTGCAAGAACTTGCGTCGGCTTTCAGCCGTTCGTGATTGGTTTGCAAGTCTCGCTGCCTAGGGTCGAGCGCATGTCCAAGCGATACCTCGCCGCCGCGGCCGTGGCCGCTGCCACCCTCCTCGCCGTCTCCATGCCCGCGAACGCCGCGCCCGGTCAGGCTCTCAAGCTGCGTAACGGCCTGACCCTCTACATCCCCATCAAGTGGCGGGTCTACGGCATGGGCACCGACGCGGTCCAGATCGTGACCGGCAAGTGCGCGAAGCCGCAGGGGTGGGGCACGCCCGAGTGCGACGCCTTCTACGTCTTCGGCCCCAAGTACATCAAGCACGGCCGCGAGTGGTTCAGCCCCTACACCGGCAAGGACCCGTTCTACACGGCGAGCGACGTACAGCCCTGCCCGGTCAACAAGAAGTGGGGCGAAAGGATCGGCCCCAAGGTCACGAGGGGCCTGCGCCAGGTCGGGGCGGGGCACAAGGCCGCCTACAACGCGTGGCAGTCCACCTGCGCCAGCTACTCCAGCACGAAGGTGCTGGCCCGCTTCACGCAGCGCGAGTGGTACCTGCCGAAGAGCAAGATCCTGGTCGTCGACCAGTGGAACACGCCGGGGCTGGCGGACACGCTCGAGAACGCCGACTGGAGCTGAGAACCGCCCTAGATCTCGGCGAGGGCGTCGAGCTGGGCCGCGAGCCACTTCTGCGGCGGCAGGGCGGTGGCCGCCGCGTGCAGCTTGTCGCGGCGCATCCGGCGCTCGTCCTCGGGCATGACGAGCGCCTGGTGCAGCGCGGCGGCCGTGCCGCTGATGTCGTACGGGTTCACCACGAGGGCGTGCGGGCCCAGCTCGGCCGCCGCACCCGCCTCGCGTGAGAGCACCAGCGCGCAGCGCGGCGACAGGACCGGGCCCTCCTTGGCGACCAGGTTCATCCCGTCGCGGATGGGGTTGACCAGCAGCACGTCGGCCATCCGGTACGCGGCCAGAGAGCGCGGGTAGTCGTCGTTGACGTTGAGGATCAGTGGGTCCCAGTCCTCGGTGGCGTACTCGTCCTCGATCTCCTGGGCGCAGCGCTGCACCGACGCGGTGTACTCGCGATATTCGGGCAGGTCGTGCCGGCTCGGGTACGCGAAGGCCAGATGCACCACCTTCCCGTGCCACTCGGGGTGCGCGTCGAGGAACTCGCGGTAGGCCACCAGGCCGCGCACGATGTTCTTCGACAGCTCGGTGCGGTCGATGCGGACGATCAGCCGCCGGTCGCCCACCTGCTCCCTGAGCGCGGCCATGTGCGACTCGACGTCGGGCTCGCAGGCCCGCTCCCACAGCGCCTCGCCGTCCACGCCCAGGCTGTGGACGCCGATGCGGGTGGTCCTGCCCTCGTAGGTGACGCTGCGGCCGGCGCGGTCGGCCTCCGCGCCCAGCAGCGCCTCACAGCAGTCCATGAACGCCTGCGCCCACCGGTCGGTGAGGAACCCGGCGTGATCGGCGCCCAGGATGCCCTCCAGGACCTCTCCGACCACTTCGTCGGGCAGCAGCGAGAAGTATTCGGGCGGCGCCCACGGGGTGTGGCTGAAGTGGGCGATGCGCAGGTCGGGCCGCTCGGCGCGGAGCATCGCCGGGGTAAGCGTCAGGTGGTAGTCCTGCACCATCACGCGGGCGCCGTGGCCGGCCTCCTCGGCCAGCGCCAGCGCGAAGGCTCCGTTGTAGTCGCGGTAGGACTCCCACTCGCGCTCGAACCTCGTGCCGAAGTTGGGCGCGTTGGGGATGTCGTAGAGCAGGTGGTTGACGAACCACAGGGTCGAGTTGGCCACGGCGTTGTAGGCCCGGTGGAAGACGGCGGGCGGGATGTCGAGCATGCGCAGCGGGCCGGTGTCGTAGCCGGCGTGGTCGATCCTGCCGCCGGGCGCCAGGCGAACGGCACTGCGGTCGCCGTCGGACAGCGCCGCGCACACCCACAGGACGCCCTCTTTCTTGGCCACCCCGGACAGCCCTGACACCAGGCCGCCGCCACCGCGCTTCATGGTCAGCTCACCGTCGTCGGACACGGTGAACGAGACCGGTCCTCTGTTGGAGGCCACCAGGACGCTGTTCATCTACGCTCCCTTCGCCCATAGGATCCCAGCTATGGCGCTTGATGAGCTAACCGAGGAACTCGCCCGCTCCGCCGCTGCAGGAGATCATCGCGCACTTGGCGAGCTTCTGGCGCGAATCGAGCCCGATGTGATGCGTCACTGCGCCCGGATCCTGCCCTACCACCAGGACGCCGAGGAGGCCTCGCAGGACACGTTGCTGGCCGTGGCGCGCAACATCGGGCGGTTCGAGGGCCGGGCGAGATTCAGCACCTGGCTCCACATCGTGACGGCCAACTGCGCGCGCACCACGTACAGGTCGCTCAAGCGCAGGGCGGCCGAGCAGAGCTCCGACGAGCTGCCCATGCAGAAGCCCGACGTGCGGCGGGTGAGCGTGATCGCCGGCTCGCGGCTCGACCTGCTCGACGCCATGGAGGCGCTGGAGGCCGACAAGCCCGACCTGGCACAGGCGTTGGTGCTGCGCGACATCGTCCAGCTCGACTACAGCGAGGTGGCCGAGCAGCTCGGCATCCCGCTCGGCACCGCCAAGTCGCGCATTCACCAGGCGCGCAAATACGTGCAGGGAGTGCTGGGTGAGGACTACCGTTGAGACGGCACGTCTCACGTTCTGAGACGAGTGGCCATTTCGGCCCCCTGGGCAGGTAGAGTCCATTTCAACAACTGAATATTGCTCATCCAGAGGGGTGGAGGGACCGGCCCTACGAAGCCCCGGCAACCCTCCCGGCTTGAGGCTCGCGACCTGGCGAGGCCGACCGGGACAAGGTGCCAATTCCGGTCTGCGGTCAAGGTGGCCGCAGGCGAAGATGAGGGAAGGCCTCGCTTCATGTCGCTTGACTTTGGTCCTGCTGTCGGTCTGTCCTGCCGCGAATGCGGTACGCGTTACCCCCTCGGTCCCAGCTTCGCGTGTCTGGAGTGTTTCGGGCCGCTCGAAGCGGCCTATTCCTTCGGCACCGTGACCCGGGCGGACATCGAGTCGGGTCCCGCCAACATCTGGCGTTACCGGTCGTTGCTCCCCGTTCCTGTCGACGTCGCCAGTAAACCCAACATGAACCCGGGATGGACCAAACTGGTCAAGGCCGGAAACCTTGGGCGCGCACTCGGCCTCAAGTCCCTGTACGTCAAGGACGACTCGGGCAACCCCACTCATTCATTCAAGGACCGCGTGGTGGCGATCGCCGTCGAGGCGGCGCGTAACTTCGGCTTCCACACGCTTTCCTGCTCCTCCACCGGCAATCTCGCGGGTGCGGTCACCGCCGCGGCGGCGCGGGCCGGGCTCGAGGCGTGCGTGTTCATCCCGGCCAATCTCGAGACGGCGAAGATCGCCATGGCCCGGGTGTTCGGCGGCAAGCTGATCGGCATTGACGGCACGTACGACGAGGTCAACAGGTTCTGCTCCGAACTGATCGGCGACCCGCTGGGCGACAAGTGGGGATTCGTCAACGTCAACCTGCGGCCCTACTACGCCGAGGGCTCCAAGACGCTCGCGTACGAGATCGCCGAGCAGCTCGGGTGGCGGCTGCCGGAGCAGATCGTCATCCCCATCGCCTCGGGCTCGCAGCTCACCAAGATTGACAAGGGCTTCCGGGAGCTGGTCCAGCTGGGCCTGGTCGAGGACACGCCGTACAAGATCTTCGGAGCCCAGGCGGCCGGATGCTCGCCGGTCTCCACCGCGTACAAGGCCGGGCATGACGTCGTGCAGCCGGTCAAGCCCGACACCATCGCCAAGTCGCTGGCCATCGGCAACCCGGCTGACGGGCCTTACGTGCTGGACATCGCCCGGCGCACCGGAGGTGCCGTCGAGGACGTCACCGACGCCGAGATCGTGGCCGCGATCAAGCTCCTGGCCTCGACCGAGGGCGTCTTCGCCGAGACCGCGGGCGGGGTTACCGTGGGTGTGCTGAAGAAGCTGGCCGAGAGTGGGCGGCTCGATCCCGAGGCCGAGACCGTGGTGCTCAACACGGGCGACGGACTCAAGACGCTCGACGCGATCAGCGACGACGCCAAGCCCACGGCCGTGATCCGGCCCTCCCTCGACGCGTTCCGCGCGGCTGTCTGACAACCAGGAAAGGCGAGTTTAACCATGAGCGTTACTGTGCGGATTCCCACCATTCTGCGCACGTACACCGGGGGCAACGCGGAAGTCAGTGGCGAGGGCGCGACTCTTCGTGACGTCCTCGCCAAGCTCGACTCCGACTACCCGGGGATCGGCGCGAGAATTCTGGATGAATCGGGCAAGATTCGGCGTTTCGTCAACGTTTACGTTGGGGAAGAGGATGTCCGTTTCGTCGACGGGCTCGACACTCCAGCACCTGAGGGCACTCAGATCTCTATCATCCCGGCAGTCGCCGGCGGCTGAGTGCCATAGATCACAGTGTTGAAGGCGCCCCTAGTGGGCGCCTTCTGCTTTTCCAGGCCAAATGAACCTTTCAACGACCTTCGATGCGAAGAAATGCGAGGTTTGTGGATTGACTCTGTTGCCAAACCCCGTGCCACAGGTATGGTCGAGGGCGATCGTCTGGCTGATTTTCCGTTAAGTCAGGTGATTACGGGTCTCGCGGAGGAATGGGCGAGATCTGTGGGCCCAGTAAGAGGAGTCGGAAGTGGCGCAGGGCACCGTCAAGTGGTTCAACGCGGACAAGGGCTACGGCTTCATCGCGGTAGACGGTGGTAAGGATGTATTCGTCCATTACTCAGCGATCCTGATGGACGGGTACAGAGCTCTCGAACAGGGGCAGAGAGTCGAGTTCGAGATCACGCAGGGCCAGAAGGGTCCCCAAGCAGAGGCCGTTCGCGCGGTCTGATACGCCCCCGCTGGTATGCACCGGCAGGATCGCGCGGCAGCGCAGTCCGTGCGAACCTGCCACCTTTCTTTCGTCGACTCGGGTGCGGCGAGCCGCATGGGGTGGCTCGCCGCACCGTCATGTGGACTGCATGTTCGCCGCCGCCTTCCCTCGTCGCTCTGGTCGCTTCGCTCCCGCCGCTCCTCAGTCCAGGCGTCGGCGCTCCCTCACGTGTCCATGGC
>NZ_JBFAMX010000029.1:0-42731 GCF_040659615.1 Nonomuraea sp. NPDC049784 | reverse complement strand
GCTCCCGCGACTCCGGCAGCCCAGCGCGCCGGCATCGTCAAGGACTTCAAGCAGGCATGGGAGGCCAAGGACATCGACGCCCTCATCGGCCTCCTCGACCCTGACGCCACGATGATCGCCGACGGCGGCGGCCTGGTCAGCGCCGTGCTCCGCCCGATCGAAGGCAGCGAGCAGGTCGCCCGCTACATGGTCGATATCGCCGGCAGGGTACCCGGCCTGATGATCCTGGAGCGTACGGTCAACGGTCAGCCCGGGCTGGTGGCTCAGCGAGACGGCGTCACCGTGACGGTGGCGGCGTTCGACGTTGCAGGCGACCGGATCATGCAAATCTGGGCGGTACGCAATCCCGAGAAGCTCCGGCCGTGGACGGTGGGGCCACAGCACTAGATGGCTGCTTCCAAGGGTTCAGTGGTCGTAGGCGGTCAAGGCATCTTGGCGAAGTAGACAAGCAAAGAAACGGCCCCGTGATCACAGGAGTGATCACGGGGGTTGTCATGTGAAAAGAACACTCAGGCGTGGGCCTGTGGGCCGGCGTCTGCGCCACGCGCTGCTTGAGACTGGTCCGACTCCCACCGGTGCTGCTGCGCGCGGACGTGCCAGGCTTCGGTTCCTGACCGGCCGCTTTCAGAGAATGAGGGCGATCTTTCCTGACAACTGGCCCCGGAGAAAGTGCTCGTGCGCTTCTTGCACGTCTTGCAGGCTGTATTCGGAGTCAACTCGTACCTTGACCTGGCCCTCATCTACAATCTTGGCCAGTTCGGCGAGTCCTGCGCCGTCCTCGCGCACCTGGTTGACCGTGGTGCGGACCGCTCGGTGGGACAGATCCGGCACGGGTCCGGCTTGGGTGGCGATGGAGGCGTAGCGGCCTTCATCGGCCACGGCTTCGGTGACAAAGGCGCCGAAGGTGTCGAAGACGGCGTCATAGGCGGCTACGGGGAGCGTGGCGCGCTCCGTTGTGGCCCATTCGGCCCCCAACTCCTTGGCCACCTCGACCTGGGCTGGTCTGGAAACCAGCGCGTGTACCCGGGCGCCGCGCGCTCGGGCCAGTTGTACGGCCAGGCTTCCTACCGCGCCGACCGCACCTGCCACCAGAAGGCGTTCTCCTGCGCGGATGTCCAGCCAGTCCAGCGTCTGCAAGGCGGTGAGCCCAGGCAACGGCAGTGTCGCCGCCTCCACCAGGCTGATCCTCGAGGGGGCGGCGGCAAGCGAGCCGACCGGTATGGCTACGAGATCGGCCCAGGTTCCTCGTCCGGTTCCAAGCTGGTGAGACATCCCGAAGACCCGTTCACCCACGGGCAGTCCACTGGTCGGGCTGTCGACGACGATGCCCGCCAGTTCCCAGCCCAAGGTCATCGGCAGCCGTGGGGTGCCCTCTCCGATGGCCCCTTGACGGGTCTTGTCATCAACGGGATTGATGGCGGAGGCAACAACGCGTACCAGCACCTCGCCCTCCAACGGGCGAGGTGCTGGCGCCTCAGCAATGGTTAGGACGTCAGGGTCGCCAAAGCGGTCGATCCGCACAGTGCGCATGCTCAACTCCCTTAGAGTTCGATCGGCATCCAACAATAGGGGAGACTGCCGTCCGCGTGGTGCTCGACGCGATGAGCAGGCTTCCCGTCCTATGCCATCGTTCGCCGGACGCGTGCCGGTCCAGGAACGCGTGACGTCCCAGCGCCGGTCAGCGGGCGTCCGGAACGGGATGTGAGTTGGAGCAGCCGGCAAAGAGGAGTAACGCGGATCTTGCCGCGTCCACCATCTTGTTATAGATCTCACAACGAGGGGTCGGCTGCCAGGCGTCCACACTGACCACACCACATGGAGCACCTGAAGATGTGCATCACCTCTGGAAGCGGCAGGACAGCAATCTCGTTATCCCCCGTGGCCAAGCATGGGATGGCGACCGCTCTGACCTGGTTCGTACGGGTGGCAGCAGCGTTGACCCTGGCCGCACCCGCGGTATCGCCCGCCAGCGCAGCAGCAGCCCTGGCGACTGATGCGGCGCCGCTCCAGCCGCTGAGTCTGGCCGGCCTCGATCTGCGCGCCGGGTCCGATCCCTACACTGTGCCGCTCTCAGCGGAGTACGAGCAGGTGGGCATCGGCGGGGCGCTCAGCGGAAGCGACCGTACCGCGTTACCGGGCAGCGAAGATGCCGGCTGCGCCGCTCGGGCGGCATATCTGCCGCTCGTGCCGGTCCGCACCTGGTTCTGCTGGAACGCCGCCGCCCAGGGCGACAAGAACGATCTCCCGCACTCTCCCTGGGTACCGCAGGGGCTGGCCACCTCTGGCGAGGCGCAGCTCGACGGCACCCCGATCGGCAGTGAGCACCGGGCGCTCATCGCCAGCTGGGCCTGGCTGAACTCGCCCGACCCGAACGCACCCGACTACCGCACCAACTCCGTGATCTTGTCGGTCGTCGACCTCGACGAGCGCCGCTACCGCAACGTCCTGCCGGTGTGGGTGGACGGGCAAGGCAAGCTGAGGCGCATCTACGGACACGGCGGCGGCCTCGCGTGGTACGGCCCCTATCTCTTCATGACCTCCAGCTCCAACTGGAACGGCTACTCAGGCCCCGACTCCACCCAGCACACCATCCGGGTGTTCGACACCCGCAAGATCTACCGCAAGAGAGACGGAAGCGGCGGTGACTACCGTTACGTCATTCCGGAGGTACGGCACTACATCACGCCCATCCTCCTGGACTACGTCTCCTTGGACCGCAACAGCTCCGGCGGCGCCAGCTTGATCACGGGCGCCTACAAGCGCTCCAGCGGCACCTCCGCCTCCCTGGCCGGCACCAAACTGGTCCGCTACCGTTTCCAGCCACCCCCCGACGGCGACTACCGGCTCTTCGCCTCCCCCGTGCAGGCCTGGGTGTCCACCGTTCCGGCCAACCCGGCCAATGCCATCAGCGACGTGCAGGGCGTGCAAGCCAACGGCGACCGCCTCTACCTCAACATGTCGGCCGGCTCCCACCCCGGACCCAACCCCAGCAGACGCTTCGCCACCGTGAACGTCAGCGGTGCCACCTCGACCTGGACGATCAGCGCCCACACGAGCTGGGCCTACCGGCCGGAGGACCTGTCGTTCTGGTACGCGACCGGCGAGCTGTGGGGACTCACCGAAGGCGAGGAGGAACGGGTCGTCTTCTCGGTCGGAATCGCGGACACCGATCCCATGTGAACATCCCGCCCAGGCAGCCGATGACCAGCAGGATCCATGCCCCCGACCACACGGAGCCGCTCGCGGGCAACGTGGCCGAGCGGGGTCAGGTGGCGGGCTGGGTCTCGCGCTGTGGAGTCTGCTGGACCAAGATGGCGGTCGCGCGCTCCAGCAAGTCGCAGAAGGCGGCATGTTCGTCGGGTGTGAAAGCGTCGGTGAGCGCGCGTTCCAGCACGATCACCTCCTGGTAGGCGCGATCCAGCAGTTGCCTGCCCTGCTCGGTAGGCGTGACGATCATGACCTTGGCGTGCACCGGTGACGGCTCGCGGACGATGAGGTCCTTGTTCTGCAGACTGGTGAGGACGGTGGCCATGGTCTGCTGGGTGACGCCGCAGGCACGGGCGAGCTGGGCGCCGGACATCCCGCCCTCACGCGAGAGTGTCAGCAGCACCGTGTACTGCGTCATGGTGAGCCCATAACCGCGCAGCACCGCCTCATGGTGGCCCATCAGCGCCTGCTCGGTGCGCCTGATGCGGGTGCACAGGTACTCCTCGACCGGGATCTCGGTCATCATCCCACCACTTTCACAGGCTGCTGGGTTGACTCAGCTTCCTGATACTCACTACGGTTCCGAAGTATCAGGTTACTGATTCAGCTCAGGAGGCTGCAATGAAGGCTGTCGTGCTCGACACCGACGACCGGCTCCATCTCACCGACCTCGACGAGCCCACCCCTGGCCCCGGCCAGGTGGCCATCGCCGTCGCCTACGCCGGGATCCAGTACGGCGACGTACTGGTCCGCAACGGCCACTTCGACCTCCCGCGGCCGTTCGTCCCCGGGTTTGAGGCCGCCGGGCGCATCATCGCGGTCGGCGACGGCGTCGACCAGGCCCGCATCGGCGAACAGGTCACCGCGCTGACCAGTGCCGGCGCCTACGCCGAAGTGGTCCTCGCCTCCGCGGAGCTGGCCTTCGAGGCAACAGGCATCGACCCGCGGATCGCCGCGGGCTTCGGCTGGGCCACCCCCACCGCGTACGACCTGATCAACACCGTCGCTCGCGTGCAGCCCGGCGAGCACGTGCTGATCCACGCCGCGGCAGGCGGCGTCGGCACCCTGGCCGCGCAGTTCGCCAGAGCCGCCGGAGCGGGCGCCGTCGTCGGCGTAGCGGGCGACACCGACCGGGCCGGCTACGCCGCCCGGTTCGGCTTCGATCAGGTGCTGGTGCGCGAGGAATTCCCCGATGCTCTGGGCGGCAGGCAGTTCGACGCGATTCTCGATCCCATCGGCGGGCCCACTCGCCACGCCAATCTGGAACGCCTCGCTCCCCACGGCCGGTTGGCCGTCTACGGCAACATCGCCACCTTCGAGCCCGTCCAGGTCTCCGCCAACGACCTCCTCATGCAAGGGAAGTCCCTGCTGACGTACAACAGCAACCTGCTCAGCCAGACCCACCCCGGCCGCCTCGCCGACAGCGCACGCCGGGCACTGCGGCTCGTCGCCGACGGCCGGATACACATCGACATCACCGCCGAATACGAACCAGCCGACCTCGACACCGCCATCCAGCGGCTCGCCAACGGCGCGACCCGCGGCAGGAGCATCCTTCGCGTGGCCCCTGTCGCTGGGTGAGGCGCTGGTGGCGACGTCTCTCTCAAGCCATGCCGTCAGGCCGCCGTCGCTCTGACCGGTGACCCAACGAGCGCCACCGGAGGCCAGGAAGGCGACGACATCGGCGATGTCCTCGGGTTCGCCGAGCCCCCAGAGGGGTCTGATCGATGGCGTCCGCCAGCCCGCACCGGTGCTGCGCAACATCAAGGGAGCCGTCGGCGCTCATGACTTTACAGCTGTTGCGCTACGATCGTAGCGCAACGTTCGTTCCCAATACAATGGCGGACATGGACACGACCACCCCGACCCCAGGTGGCGCCCGCAGCCGCAACCGGCGGGGACAGGGCGAACGGCTACGCGAGGACATCATCGCCGCCGCCCTCCGCCTGCTCGACGAACTGGCCGACGACCAAGCACTGTCACTGCGCGCCGTAGCACGCGAGATCGGCATCGCCGCGACATCCGTCTACATCCACTTCGCCGACCGGGACGCCCTGGTCTTCGCGGCCATGGAACGCTGCAACAGCGACCTCATCAACGCCATCGACCAAGCCGAAGCCGCATCCGACGACCCCGTGGCCAAACTGCGCGCCCGGGTGCTCCTGCAGGGCCAGTGGGCCTACCAGCACGCGGGGCTGTACAAGGTCCTCCACGAAAGCACCCTCAACCAGCGGATGCCGATGCCGTTCAAGACTGTGCTCGGCGAACGCACCACGGCGGCCATCCAACGCTGCATGGACGCCGGGCTCGCCCCCACCGGCGACGACTCCGCCACGGTCGCACTTGACCTGAGGGCGGCCGTCCACGGCGCCGTCTCCATGCGCCTCAACCAGCCGGACCACCGGCTGCCGCCACTGGAAGAGCAGGTCGACCGCTTCCTCACCAAGCTCGTCGGCGTCACACCGGCCTCCCGATAGCGCCAGTCCGGCTGCGGCGAGCCGGACATTACAGTGATCATCATGAGAGGATCAACGGCTCTGGCGGCGCCCGCGCTGACCGCCGCCTGCTCAGCGCAGGCCGACGACCACGTGCTGCGCGACCCGTCGAAGTGGCCGCTCGCAGGGTTGTCCGGGGCCACGGCGACCAAGGAGAAGCTGCCCGAGGACGCCGAACGGGCGCTGGCGCGGCTCAGGGAGGGTGATGTCGACGGGATCAGCCAGGCGGGCCAGCATGACAACGGTGTTCTGGCCGGACACTTCGACGGCGGTGTCACCCCTGCCGCTCATGGTTGGATCGAGTGAGCGGCCGCCTGCTCGGCTAGACGCGCCGCGCGATCGTGACGATCGAGCGGCTGGCATCGGAGACAGGCTCGTGGTGCCAGTCACCGTACTGCGCCTCGATCTCGAAGCCCGCCTCGCCGAGGAACGCCCCGAGCTTCGGCACATCCAGGAATCGCAGACTCGCACGATCGACGCGCAGGACGGTGCCGTCGTGGCCGCTGGTCGTCTCGGTGAACGTCACCACGTCGGCGACCACCGCCTCGACGTGGTGCGACACGCGAAGCCTGCGGCCGTTTCCGTCCACAACCTCGGTGGCGTTCGACGGGTTCCACTCTTCCCACGCGCGCGCCTGGGGGTTGCGCGTTTCAAAAACGAATCGCTCGCCGTCGCGTAGCGCCCTGCGGATCGCGGTCAGCGACTTGGACAGCTCTTCATCGCCGATGAAGCACTGGAACGCGTTGCTGGCCATGATTGCCAGGTCGAACTCGCGATCCCAGGTCATGTCCGCCGCGACACCGGCAACCCACTCGATGTCACTGCGCCGCCGGGCCCGATCGAGCGCCGCCAGGTCCGGGTCGAGCCCGGCGAGCCGCCCGCGGTGACCGAGTTCGCGCGCTTGGTGCAGCATGCTTCCGGTGCCGCACCCGACGTCCAGAACGGCCTCCGCAGCCATCACGAGCTCGTCGTAGAACGCGTCGCTGGGACAGCGGATGGGATCCCACGGGTTGAGCAGGTCATACAGGGCCGCGGCGTCGGCATCGGTGAACATCCCCGCAGTATCACGACACCGTCAGCGGCTGCCAACCGAATATCCGAGTCGCAGGGTGCAGGGGGCCCGGCGCGCCTGGTGTCAGCCGGTGGAGCCCGTCGATTCTTCGTTGGCGGGGCCCGAGGCGAACGCCCGCGCGCGGAAACGGCGGAAGCGGAGGAGAAGGATCACCGAAGCGGCGATCAGGATGACGAGAGCGGCGAGCGCGAGGGCCAGGGTCCAAGGGGAGTCCACCGAAGCGGCCAGGCCCCATGTTCCGGGCTTCGCGGGAAAGGTGAGCGTTCCGGTCAGCGTGTGACTGACCCGGCCGCTGTTGAGGGTGAGATGGAACGTCCACGGCCCGTCGGGGAGCTCCTTGCCGAGCTGCGCGGTGACGTTCCCGCGCTCACCAGGCGCCAGGGTCGTACCTCGGTCGATCAGGTAGGGCCCGGCGCTCAGGGAGCTCGGGCCGTCTGTCAGCGTCAGCTGTCCGTTGAGGTCGACGGCGCGCTCGCCGGTGTTGGAGACCGCTGCCACGATCTTGGGGCGTCCGTCTTCCGCCCGCTGCGGGATTATCGTGCCGATCTGGAAGTCCGAGGGCGGCTCCCCGCCTGGGCCGACGTCGAGATAGGCGCGGACTCCTACGCGGTTGACGAGCGTGACGTTTCCGTGGATCCCGTCCGCCGGCTCCGAGGAGACCTGAGCCCAGATGACGGCGTAGCGCTCCCCCTTGCCGGCCCATTGAGGCACGGCGACGGTGGCCTTCACCCGCGCGCTGCCACGCGGCGGAAGATCCGCCGCCGAGCGGTCGAGTCTGATCCACGAAGTCAGCTCGTTGGAGCCGCGGTCCGGCGCGAAGGTGAAGCGGCCGCGGTTGATGGAGGCAGCGGCTGCGTACAGCTCCACGTGCTGCGGCTTGGCCGAGGTGCTGCGGACCTCCAGGCGCCGGGTGAAGGTGGTGCCCGGATTGACGTGGTCGACGATGAACACATGTGAGCGCGGATCGTCCACCCGATTGGCGGGGATCTCCAGCACCCTGATGCTGATCGCGCCTTCGTCAGTGGGACGCGTGCGTCCCCGCTCCGCGTCCGTGGCTGCTGGGGCGCCCATCATGGCGTGCAGCAGGAACGCCAGCAGCGCCGCGGAGGCGGGGCGGGGAAACGGTGATCGTGACATGTGGGCTAAACGACGGAGTGGTTCACCGTGCCCGTATAGGTGCCTGCTACCGCGGAAGTGGGGACGTGGACCACCAGGGTGGGATTCCAGGTGCAGGAATTGTCGCCGGAGCCGGACGTCTTGCTGAAGGCGGTGCGCGAGGTGTCCAGCGACTGGGCAGCAGCGGCATTGGCCTGGCCTGGGGCGAAGGCCGCGGCCGGGGCCCCGCTGGTGGCCGTCGCCGTGCCCGACCAGTAATCGACGTCGGCGTTGGGAATGGTCTCTGGGGCGGTGCCGGTGCCTGTGGTGAAGCCTCCCGTCGCGGCGATCACCGACGCGACCCAGGTGGCGGTAAGAGCCGCGCGCTGGTCGGTCACCGTGACCGAGCCGAGCTGCCCGCTGATCTGTCCACCGGGCGCGCTGTCGCCGATGTTCACGGCGGGAGTGGGACCCGGCACGGTTATGGACAGTCCGTCTTCCGCGGTCACGGTGAAGGTCACCGTGGTGGGACACGTGGTGCTCTGGGGGCAGGTGTCGGCCTGCAAGGGGGCGGTCACGCCCATGGCTGCTACCAGGCCGGCGGCGCCCGCCACAGAGATGCCCAGACGACGAATGAACACTACTGATCTCCTTCACCACTATCGCCCTGTGTCCGGGCTGCCTCAGTAATCACATTTTTCGCAACTGTCACAGGGCGAAACCGACCAAGGCGGCCTCTGGGCGATTCTTGGCGACCGCGTGGTGGCCGCCTGACGTCTTCAATCGCCCATCCCATTCCCCAGAACCCGCGACGAAGGGGACGAAAGCAATCGGCTCGGAATCGGCGCTCTTGCCGCGATCATTGCCCCATGCTTGCGGTACGCGTACGAGGTGGGGGACGTTCCGGGGCTGTTGTGATCTAGGCTGCCAGCGTTCGCGCACACCGCTGAAGGGCGACGCCAACCCCCGCGAGGAATCGGAATGAGGACGAGCCGTGCCGATGGCTCCGTAACACGAGTCTCCTGGTCGCTGCTCGCATCGGCCATACTGCTGGTGTCCCTTCACACGCCGGAAGCCGAGGCTTCCAGGACCGTGCGAACTGTGGTGCTCGTCCGGCATGCCAACACGCTGACCATCGCCGTGCCCAGCGGCTCGGTGAACCTCGGAAGTGCCCATCCAAACCGCACGATCAGTGCCTCCCTGGGCACGGTGACCGTGGTCGACAGCAGGAGCGGGATTCCCCCCTGGACGGCAACCGTCACGGCCACCAACTTCACCACCGGGAGTGGAGCGTCCACGTACACCATCACAAAAGGCCAAGCCGCGTACTGGTCCGGCCCGATCACCGCCCAGTCAGGCACCGGCACCCGTGTCCCCGGCGAGCCCACCGCGAACGACACAGTCTCGCTGGCCACGCAGCAGACCGCGTTCAGCGGGCGTAAAACCTCGGCGATCACCCAATCGACGAGCTGGGCGCCAACGGTCGTGATCACCGTCCCGGCCTCTGCCGTCGCGGGCACCTATACGGGCGTCATCAGTCACTCGGTCGCCTGAACAGCCACGGCACTCAGTACGGCGTCCGGCGAGGCCCGGGCGGCCCGCCGATGAGTTGACGTTTCCGTGATCTGCCACGAACACGGGCGGCACGAGGCGGGCGGTGACCGTGGGTGATATTGAGAGCGCCGGAGCGACTGAGGCCAGATCGGGCTTCAAGGCTCGCGCCGGCGCCACAGGGCTCGGCTGGTGGCGGCATGACAGCCGCGGGTCCGATGCGCCAAGCGGGTTCTGCGGCCTTTCGTTCTTCGTCTGGAAAGGATGTCATGCGTTCTCGACGTCTGAAATACCCACTCGTGGTAATGGCGATGGCACTGGCGGCAAGCACGCTCTCGACCGCGTCCGCTGACGCGAACTCCGGCTCGTCACCCCCACGTCCTTGGGTGAAGCTCTGTCTCAAGCTCAAACGGATGCCCGAGCACCGGCATATACGGTGCCACTTCCCGCCCCCGCCCCGGCGCGGCTCGGCCGCCAGGCTCGCGGCGCAGGCCCAGCGGGCGACGATCGACGAAATTTCGATTCCGACCAGCCCCGCCACTCCCGTCGGCATCACGAGCGGGCCGGACAACGCGCTGTGGTTCACCGAGAACACCGCCAACAAGATCGGACGCGTCACCACCGGGGGGCTGTTCACCGAATACTCCATCCCCACCAGCGATTCCCAGCCGGGTCACATCGCCGTCGGCTCGGACGACGCCCTGTGGTTCACCGAGGCGGTCGGCAACAAGATCGGGCGGATCACCACCAGCGGGACCATCACCGAATACAGCCTGCCGACCAGCGACGCCTACCCCTGGGGTATCACCAGCGGGCCGGACGACGCCCTGTGGTTCGTGGAGCAGCTCGGCAACAAGATCGGCCGGATCACCACCAGCGGGACCATCACCGAATACAGCCTGCCGACCAGCGACGCCTACCCGATGCGCATCACCACGGGACCGGACGACAACCTGTGGTTCACGGAGTCGCTGGCGGGCAACATCGGACAGATCACCACTGGCGGAACGATCACTGAGTTCAGCATCCCGTCCTCCGGCGCCATCCCCGTCGGGATCACCGCGGGTCCGGACGACAACCTGTGGTACACCGACGCCAACGCGAAGGTGAGTTCCGTCAGCACGTCAGGTGACTTCACCGAGTACGACCTGGAGGACGTCAACAGCTTCCCGTGGGGCATCACCACCGGTCCCGACGGCAACCTGTGGTTCGCCGAGCAGATCGCCGACAAGGTCGGCAGCATCACCACGTCCGGGACGATCAGTGAGTACTCACTGCCCACCGGTTTCTCGGGAGCGTTCGACATCACGGAAGGATCCGACGACAATCTCTGGCTCACCGAGGACTACGTCGACCAGATAGCGGTCATCACTCCTTGAGTGAACCGGTCGGCGGCCGCCTCCCGGAACACGGAAGCGCGCCGCCGACTGGTCCAGAACTTCGGGTTCGGCCTGCTGTGGTGTTATGCGCCTTCGCTGGGAAGCAGCGCCACGGAACGGGGTCGTGAGCAGGTGCTCGTGATGGTCACCGCCGCCCCCGAGTGCGCCGAGGCCAGCAGCGACTCCATGACGTCGAGCACGTGGAAGGCCAGCGACCCGCCCGCACGGGGCTCCTCGCCCGCCGGGGTCGAGGCGAAGTCCGCCAGGCCCACGCCGCGCCCGGCCCCGGCGTAGCCGGCCGCCTCGGGAAGGGCTCGCCAGCCCTCCTCACCCACCCCCGATACGAGGACGGACCCGTCGAAGCGGTTGGGATCGGGTACGACGAGCGAACCCTTCTCCCCGTGCACTTCGATGTTGGGCGCCTTGGTCGCCGCCCCGTCGAAGCTCATCACCAGCGTGGTCAGCGCTCCCGAGGCGTGTACGAGCACTCCAGTGACGTGCGTGTCGACGGTGACCGGGATCTCCTCACCCCGGCGGGGGCCCGAGCCGATCGTGCGCTTGGCGCGCGTGCGACTGGCGGCGCCGATGACCGTCGTCACCGGCCCAAGCAGGGTCACCAGGCTGGTGATGTAGTAGGGCCCCATGTCCAGGAGTGGGCCGCCGCCGGGGACGTAGTAGAAGTCGGGGTTGGGATGCCAGCGCTCATGGCCCGGCGTCATCATCGTCGCGGTCGCCGCGATCGGCCTGCCGATCAGCCCGTCGTCGATCGCCTTGCGCGCCGTCTGCGTGCCTGTGCCCAGCACCGTGTCGGGGGCGCACCCCACGCGCACCCCGGCGGCGTCGGCCGCCCGCAGCATCTGCCCGGCATCCGTCACGGTCGCGGCAAGGGGCTTCTCGCAATAGACGTCCTTGCCCGCCGCTATGGCCTGCAGCGCGATCTCAGCGTGCGCGGCCGGGACAGTCAGGTTGAGTACGACGTCCACGCGCGGATCCGCCAGCAACTCCGCCACGCTCACGACATCGACCCCCGCATAGGGCCGGACCGCCTCGCGCGCCCGATCGAGGTCCAGATCGGCGACGGCCACCAGCCGCAACTGCGGCAGCCGGTCGATGGTCTGGAAATACTGGGCCGAGATGGCGCCGCATCCGACGACGCCGACGTTCACCTGCTGGCCCACAACATTCCCCTCTCAATGATGGTGCGCACGCTGTCGTTCTCCAGGACGTCGAGGCTGTGCCCAGGCGTCGTGACGAAGATCCGTCCGCTCCCCCATTGCCGGGTCCAGATCGCCGGCGAGGTGACCTCCCGGTGCCAGGGGTCCCATGGGCGCACCTTCTGCGTCGTCGTCGCCAGCACGTCGATGTAGTCGTCGGTCAGGACCCAGTACTGCTCGGTGACGAGGTCGAAGTCCGCGATGCCCTCGGTGATGGGGTGAGTGGCCGCCTCGGGCAGCATGTTCACCCTGTACGGCACGAAGTTGTCAGCCTGCGAACCTTCGCGCTCGGCCGGGTCCTTGCCCGGGTGGCAGGCGAACTGCCCGCCGATGAGGTGCAGGTAGTCGGAGGAGTTGCGGTAGGAGTCGGCGATGCCGCCGTGCCAGCCCGCCATCCCCGTGCCCGCCCGGATCGCGGCCTCCAAACCGCGCAGCTCCGCCTGCTCGATCGTGCCCATCGTGTAGCACTGCACGATGAGATCGACGCCGGACATGAACTCCGGATCCGCGTACGGCGCCGGAGACTCCGCCCGATGCACCTCGAATCCGTGCTTCTCCAGGAAGGGGACGAAGAGGTCGGTGGCCTCGACCGGGGCGTGCCCTTCCCAGCCGCCTCTCACCACCAGGGCCCTTCGGCCGTGTTCGTCTGTCATGCGGTCGCCTATCGCTCGGGGGACAAACGACTCCAATCTTCGCATTTACGAACGAACTATCTGAAGGGGTGGGATGGTACTGACTGATTTTCGCCGACTCACCAGTACCGCTCGATGCTGTCGAGCTGGCCGGGCCGGTTGGTCATGATGCCGTCCACGCCGTACGAGACCAGGCGGCGCAGGACGCCAGGCCGGTCCGTCGGCCCGGTGTAGACCCGCATGCCCTTGGCATGGACCGCCCTGACGACTTCCGGTGTGATGCTGGAGCGCGGCAGGCTGAGCGCCTTGGCGAAGGTGCCCAGGTCGGAGAGCTTGTTCAGGTCCGGCTTGCCGAGCAGGTTGATGGGGACCTCGGGCATCATGCGGTGGAAGGACCGCATCGCGTTCCAGTCGAACGCCTGCACGACCAGCCCACGGCCGCTCCACAACGAACGGTTTCGTTTCAGCAGGTCGGCTACCCGCTGGTCGATGCCCGCGTCGCCCGGCGAGTGCTTGACATCCAGCAGCAGCCCGATGTTGTACCGGCCCATGGCCCGGAGCGCCTCTTCGAGAGTGGGCACCTTCTCGCCGCGGAACCGCGAGGAGAACCATGATCCGGCGTCCAGCCGCCGGATCTCCGCGAGCGTGAAGTCGGCGACCTTCCACGGGGACCGATCGGGAAAGAGCTGTTCGACGTTGGTGGTGCGGGACAGCGTCTGGTCGTGTATCAGGACGAGCTGCTGATCCTTGGTCTGCTGGATGTCGAACTCGCAGGCGTCGGCCCGCTGCATCCGTGCCAGAGCGCAGGCCGCGATGGTGTTCTCGGGCCCATATGCAGCGCCGCCTCGATGCGCGATGTTGTCGACCGACGGCGAGGCGTGGGCGGCCCCCGGCATGCAGGCCAGAGCGGCCACGGTGGCCAGGGCGGCAGTGACTGTGGCACCAAGCGGGCGATACATGCTTCCTCCTCGGGCTAGTAACCCGAACCCGACAAAGCCTCTCTTATGTCGAATGAGTGGAAAGTGCCCACTAGGTGCCAGCAGCGAGCGGTCCGCCCGGCGTGTCGCTCATATCGGGACGAACTCTTTGCCGGGTCGGAAGCACGGTTGGCGAGAGCGCGCCGCCGGCCAAGGATTCGTCGATCGCGATACGCGCCGCTCGATCAGAGGGCGAGCCGGACCTGGTACTCCTTGAGCCACGCGTCGATCTGCAGCATGCGCTCCAGCGCGGCGCGGTCGCCGATGCCGCTGGTTTCGCCCACCGGCCGGTCGATCATCGCGCGCGCTTTGTCCAGGTCGATCACCTGGGCGCAGGGCGGATCACCGCGCTCGATCAGCACGCGGGCCTCGTCGCGTAGAGCCTGATCGTAGGCCGGGTCCTGGGTGGCGGGGTACGGGCTCTTGACGCGCTTCAGTACCGAGTCGGGCAGCAGGTCCGCGGCGGCCGCGCGCAGCAGGCTCTTCTCGCGCCCGTCGAAGGTCTTCATCGCCCAGGGGACGTTGAAGACGTACTCCACCAGCCGGTGGTCGCAGAACGGGACGCGCACCTCCAGTCCGACGGCCATGCTCATCCGGTCCTTGCGGTCGAGCAGGATCTGCACGAACCGGGTGAGGTGCAGGTAGCTGACCTCCCGCATGCGCCGCTCGTGTCCCGTCTCACCGGGCAGCGCGGGCACCTCGGCGAGCGCCTGGCGGTAGCTCTCGTCCTGGTAGCCGGGGATGTCGAGGACGCGCTGCACGTCGTCCCTGAGCAGGAGCTCCGCCCCGGTATGGGGAGAAAGCCCGCCGATGAACCACGGGAAGGTGTCGGCCCCCACCGCCTCGGGGTCGTGGAACCACCGGTAGCCGCCGAAGACCTCGTCGGCCGACTCCCCGGACAGCGCCACTGTGGAGTGCCCCCGGATGGCCTTGAACAGCAGGTAGAGCGAGCTATCCATGTCGCCGATGCCGATCGGCAGGTCGCGGGCGCGCAGCACGGCCGCGCGCGCGACCGGGTTCATCAGTTCGGCCGAGTCGAGCACGATGTCGATGTGCTCGGCGCCGACGTGCTCGGCCACCTCGTGCACGTACGGCGTGTCGGGCGTCGAGCGGGTGAGATCGGGCTTGAAGTGCTCGGTGTAACCGGCGAAGTCCACGGAGAAGGAGCGGATGGCGCCCAGCCCCTGATCCCGCAGGCCCTTCGCGGCGATCGCGGTGATCGCGCTGGAGTCGAGGCCGCCGGACAGCAGCGCGCACAGCGGCACGTCGCTGATGAGCTGACGGGTGACGATGTCGTCCAGCAGGCCGCGTACCGTCTTGACTGTGAAGTCGACGTCGTCCGGGTGCTCTCGTGATTCCAACTGCCAGTAGCGGCGCTTGCTGATCCCCTCGCGCCCCACCTTGACGATCTGGCCCGGCCGCACCTCGTACATGCCCTTGAAGACCCCGTGCTCCGGCGTCTTGACGAACGACATCAGCTCACGCATCCCGTCCGCGTCGAGCACCCGCTGGGCGAGCGGGTTGGCGAGGATCGCCTTGGGCTCCGATCCGAACAGCACGCCGTGCCGCGTCGGGTAGTAGTACAGCGGTTTGATGCCCATGCGGTCGCGGACGAGGAGCAGCTCCTCGCGCGCGGCGTCCCATACCGCGAAGGCGTACATGCCGTTCAGGCGGCCGGCCAGCTCCTCGCCCCACTCGACGTAGGCGCGCAGGACCACCTCGGTGTCACTGCGGGTACGGAAGTCGTGTCCGCGAGCCGCCAGCTCCGCGCGCAGCTCGTGGTAGTTGTAGACCTCTCCGCTGTAGGTCAGCACAGCCGGCTCGCGCCCGGCGTCGTCGGTGACCATCGGCTGCCGACCGCCCGGCAGGTCGATGATGGCGAGCCTGCGGTGGCCGATGGCGGCGTGCGGCGCCAGCCAGAGCCCCTCGTCGTCGGGGCCACGGCAGGCCATCGTGTCCGTCATGGCCTGCGCGGTGTCCCTGGCGTCGCTCAGGTCCCGCTCGAAGTCCACCCATCCGCATATGCCGCACATGTCGCTTTCCCCCTGGTTTTCTCCGTAAGGCCCGTTAGCTGCCCGGGCCGGGCGGGATATCACGCGGACGAACACCCCTTGACCAGGAAGAACGACTGAACACCGCCCCCGGCGGGCCTGTACGCGGCGGGCCGGCGTGCGGCCAATCTTTTCCGGGTGGATAACAGTTGAAGAACGGACAATAGCGAGGGTGTGGCGGTGTGCAGCAGCATGGATACGTGGCAGTCATTTCCGCCAGGCGGAGATCGACCTTGCGCCGCGGGCCGTACCTGGCCCGAGCGGTGGCTCAGCTGTTGGCGTGGCCGGCACTGGAGGTGCACGACACCCGGCGCGGCGTGGCCTTCACGGTCCAGGGCACCGAGATCCTGCGCTTGACCGGCACGGACGAGGTGCGCCTGCGCCTGACGGCGCCCGCGATCGAACGACTGGAGCCCCAGCTGGGCGACTGCGATCAGGTCCAGCTGTGCGCCGACCACACATGGGTGGCCTTGCGGGTCGAAGCCGAGCCCGACCTCGACCTGCTCCTCGCCCTGACGAGCGTGGCGATCAAGGCGCACGCCGCCTGAGGGCGAACCCGGGTTCAGGAGAGCACGTCGGGGTGTACCAGCAGGTCGGCGCTCTCACGGGTCGCGCGGATGGCGACGGCGTTGGGCTCGTCGACCTCGGCGACCCAGCGGGCGGCCTGATCGGGGGACTTGCCGAACCGGATGTGCCGCTGGGTGAGGCGGTGCAGGCGTACGCGGTCGTCGACCTCGGCGTACCAGACCTCGGTCATGGCCGCCCGCACCTGCCGCCACGGGTCGGCGTCGGCCAGTAGGTAGTTGCCCTCGCTGACCACGACCCGCGCGGCCGGCGGCACCGGGATGGCGCCCGCGATCGGCTGCTCGATCTCGCGGTCGAACGACGGGGCGTAGACGACGGCCGAGGTCTCCGCGCGGATGCGGCGCAGCAGCGCCAGGTACCCGTGGGCGTCGAACGTGTCCATGGCGCCCTTGCGCCGCAGCCGGCCGAGGCGTTCGAGCTCGACGTCGGCCAGATGGAAGCCGTCCATCGGCACCCACACCGCCGGCAGCCCGGACGCCGTGAGGCGCTCGGCCAGCCAGCCGGCCAACGTCGACTTGCCCGCGCCCGGGCATCCCGCGATGCCCACCACGACCCGGTCACCGGCCGCGGCCAGCCCGTTGACACGCTGGAGGAGCTGCTCACCGTTCACGGCACGAAGGATAGAGGTCGATGAGGGATGAAAGGATCGGAGGACTGAGTACGACCGAAAGGCACATGAGATGGCTCCGAACGTCGCTACTGCCCGTCGCGTAGACCTGCCCGAACTACTCGATTTCCTCCGCCCCAGGCACCACGGCCTGCTGTCCACCAGCCGCAGGGGCGGGCGGCCGCAGCTCTCGCCCGTCACCTGCGGGGTCGACGAGGATGGCCGGATCGTGGTCTCCACCTACCCCGACCGTGCCAAGGCGCGCAACGCCCGCCGTGACGAGCGCGTGTCGATCTGCGTGGTGTCCGACGACTGGAACGGCCCGTACGTCCAGGTCGACGGCCACGCCGAGGTCCTCGACATGCCCGACGCCCTCGAAGGGCTCGTCGAGTACTACCGGTGCATCTCGGGCGAGCACCCTGACTGGGATGAATACCGCGCCGCCATGCGCCGCCAGGACAAGTCGCTGATCCGCATCCACATCGACGCCTGGGGTCCCATCGCGACCGGCGGCTTCCCCGCCCGCCTGGTCTCCGGACAGTAGATCAGTCCGTGCGGTCGTCGCGGCGACGTCAGCGGGGCCGCACCAGCGGCAGGAACACCTGATCCACCATCTCGATGAGCGCTTCGTCGGCTATCTCGCCGACGAAGCTCATCTGATACTCGTTACGCAGCAGCGCCACGGGCACGGTCGCGACGCGTGGCAGCAGTGACTCCGGCCTGGCCTCGCCGCGGGCCACGGCCCTGGCCAGGATGGTCATCATCGTGCCCGGCTCCTGGGCGAGCTCGTCGCGCAGCTGCTGCCTGAGCTCGGGCTGCTGGTGCAGCTCCGACATCACCCCGCGGAGGATCTCGCCGCCCACCGGCGAGCTCATCCTGGCGGCCGCCCCCCGCAGCAGCTCGAGCATGTCGGAGCGCAGGTGGCCGGTGTCGGGCGGAGTGGCGGGCTGGGCCACGAACTCGCGGTGGGCAGCCAGGGCGAGCGCGGCTCGGCTCGGCCAGCGCCGGTAGATCGCCGTCTTGTTGGTGCCCGCGCGCTGCGCGACACGATCCATGGTGAGCCGGGCGTAGCCACCCTCGGCCACCTCGTCGAGCGCCGCCCGCAGGATCGCCTGCTCCAGTTCGGCTCCCCGCCGTCGCGAACGCTTGTCCTGGATCTCGCTGACCACGCACGACCTCCCTACGGTCCGGACCGTCCCTTATTGCATCCTAGGCCCATCCCGAGTACGGTACGAGACGTCCCCTAATAAGGTACGCCAAGTCCGCAGGGAGTGATTTCATGGCCACACAGCTCGACGACATCCGCACGGGCCTCAACCGCGGCTTCACCTATGGCCTGTTCAGCGACCCCGACCCGTTCATGACCCACGCACGTGACCTGGACAGCCGTCGACGCCTTCGGCGCCCACATGCCATTCGAGATCGCCAACGGCGTCATCCACCTCCGCCTGTCGATCGACCCTGTCTTCGTCACACCCAAGGAGTCCTGATGAACCGGTCCGCTCTGATCAAGGGAGTTCTCGCCGACGTGGTGCTGCCCGTCGCCGTCTACTACGTCTGCCGGGCCGTCGGCCTGGACCAGATGCCCGCCCTCCTGCTGGGTGGGCTCGCCGCGCTGCTCCGTATCGCGATCGTGGCCGCCCGGTTGCGCCGCTTCGACGGCCTGGCCGCTCTCGTGGCGGCGGGCTTCGGCGTGGCGATCGTCCTGGCGGCGCTCACCGGCGACCCGCGCCTGGTCCTGGCCAAGGAGTCGATCGTCTCCGGGCTGCTCGGCCTGCTCCTGCTCGGCTCCTGCCTGGTGGGGCGCCCCCTCATGTACGCGCTGATGCGCCGGTTGAACGCGGAGGACCACGACAAGCTGGCCGAATGGGCCCGTCTCTGGCAGGCGCGGCCCGAGTTCAGGCGCGTCTTCACCACCATCACCCTGGTCTGGGGCGCCGGAGCGCTGGCAGAGGCGCTCGTCCGGCTGCCGCTGATCTACAGCATCCCGCTCGACGTCATGACCGGCGTGTCCACCGCCCTGCAACTGGGCACGATCGTCGTACTGATGGCCTGGACCCTCCTCTATCGCAAGCGGCGGGCGGAGAAGGCGGTCAGGTAGCTGTTACGTTGCACCAAATTTAGGTCGGCAAAAACCTTCAAATTCCTCCTGTCCAGAATAAAGGGCCTGGTGGTGGATAGGGAGACATACAGGTTTCCTCGTCCTGGAGGAGGGGTCATGGCTGATGCGCAGCGGCGCACCACTGCCACGTCCAACGGTAAGAAGCAGTTCACGCTGGACCTGCCGATGCTCAGCATTCAGGTTCGCCAGCCGGACGTCCGGCTGCCGCACATTGAGATGCCGCACATCGGGATGCCGCACATGCCGCACATGGAGATGCCGGGCCTCAGCAAGCAGGAGCTCGGCCACTATGTGGACGTCGCCCGGACGTTCCTCCCGTCGCGCGAGCGCATGGCCTACTACGGGGCGCTCGGCGCGCTCGCGGCTTTCGGCGTGCTCGAGTGGCCCGTGGCAGCCGCCATCGGCGCCGGAACGATCATCGCGCAGCGGCGGCAGGGGGCACCCGCGTTCGGCCGGCCACGCGCGACCGCCAGGGCAGCCAAGCCTTCGACGCCGAGCGGACGGGCCACGACCACTCGGCGCGAGACCACTGCGGCGGCCAAGCCCACAACCACCCGGCGCGAGACCACTGCAGCGGCCAAGCCCTCGACCACCACGGCAGCCAAGCCAACAACCACCCGGCGCGGGACAGCCACGACCACCGCCGGGGCCGGCGGGCGCAAGACCACCACGACCACCGCCGGGGCCGGCGGGCGCAAGGCCACCACCAGAAAGACCACCTCGACTTCCAGCTCAACCAGCAGGCGAAAGAGCACCTCACCGAGCAGGTGAAGCCGCGACGCCGTAGACGGGAGGCCACATGGCGTTGTTCGGCCTGCTCAGTGCTGACACGCTGCTCAATATGCTCCCCGAACCGATAAGGAGCATCCTCCCGCGCTCCCGCCGGGTACAGCCGTGCCCCGGCGGGGTTCGAATCGAGTTGCGGAACATCGGCGGGCCGCGGACCGAGCGGCCCGCCCGGGTATTGGAGGAGCGGCTACGTGCCCTCGGAGCCCCGCGCGCCGAGGTGAACGGGGCGCTCGGCTACGTGTTCGTGGCCTGCGACGCTGCGACGACCGACCTGGACAAGTACGTCGCCGTCGTAGATGAGCTCGACGAACCCGGTGAGAGCGAGGGCGAGGGGGGTGGTAGACCCACCCCTCCTCGTGCGCTGGACGGCGCGGAGCAGCAGGCCCGCGCCGCGGTGAGCCTCGGCCTGCACCTGGCCGGCACCGGGCTGGCCCTGGCCGGCCAGCTGGCTCGCGTCCCGAGGCTGTCCACAGCGGTCCCCAGCTTCCTCGCGCTGGCCGAGAACACCCCGCGGGTCCGCAGGGAGCTGGAGGAGCGGATCGGCAAGCCGGGCGCGGACGCGCTGATGACGATGACCAGGCTCGTCACGTACACGCTGGCCATGCGTCCCACGTCGCTGCTGATCGACTCCATCGCCGCGGCCGGCCGGTTCGCCGCCTCGCGTGCCGGGTCCCGGGCGTGGGAGCTGCGGGAGGAGGAGTTCGCCGCCGGGGCGGGGGCGTACCGTCACACCAGGATCGCCGTGGCCCCGCGCCCGGTCCCGCTGCCCCGCGGGCCGGTGGAGCGCTACGCCGACGCGGCCAGCGCGGCGGCACTGGCCGGGCACGGCATCACCACGGTGCTCAGCCGCGACCAGCAGCGTGGCCTGTCCGTGCTGATCGCCGGCATCCCCAAGGCCGCGACCATCGGCAGGGACGCCTTCACCAGCGCCGTCGTCCGCTGCCTCGCCGGGCGTGGCACGATCGTGCTCGACCGCGACGCCCTCTACCGCATGGACCGCATCGACGCCGTCGTACTCGACGCCGCCGTCCTCACCACGGGCGCGTGGACGATCGACGGCGTCGTGCCGCTCGCTCCCGACGTGGACCTGGAGGATCTGCACGCCCGGCTGTACACGCTCCTCGACCTCACCGACCCCTCGGCCCGGCGGGAGCGCGACGGGTGGAGCGCCGAGCCCCGCGCGGAGACGCCCGAAGAGGGAGTCCGGTCAGTCGAGGTGGCGCGGGAGGGGACCCCGATCGCCCTGGTCCGCCTGGCCCGCGAGCTGCATCCGCTCGCTGAGGCCCTGGTCGCGGCCCCTAAGGCGACGTGCGACGTGATCCTGGCCGGCGGGGACTCCGCCCTCGCCCGGCGGCTGGGCGTGGAGCGGGTCGTCGAGAGCGGGAACCGGCTGGTCTCGTCCATACGGGCGCTGCAGTCCGAGGGGCACGCCGTGGCCGTGGTGTCCCAGCGCGGCCGGCGCGGGTTGCGCCAGGCCGACCTGGGCATCGGCGTGCTCGACGGGGTGCGCAGGGTCCCGTGGGACGCCGACGTGATCGGCGCGCTCGAGGGCGCGTACCTGCTGCTCCAGTGCCTGCCGTCGGCCAGGAAGGCGAGTGTCCGGAGTGTGTGGGTGGCGGCGGCCGGCTCGATCGCCGGGGCGGGGCTGGCGTTCCTCGGCCCGGCCACGGCCGCGGTCGGACGCGCCAACCTGGCGCGTGACTGCACGTCGCTCGGCGCCCTCGTGGCCGGGGAGTGGGCGGGCCGTAGCGCCGGACGGGGTCCCGCGCCGGTCCGCGCCGACCACACGCCCTGGCACGCCATGGCGGCCCGCGACGTCCTGGCCCGGCTCCGTACCTCGCCAGAGGGGCTGACCGAGGCCGAGGCCGAGCATCGCAGGACGGCTCCGGCGGGTCCGGTGGTCACCGGTCCGCAGTCCCTGATCAGCGCGTCCGTGCACGAGCTGGCCAACCCGCTGACCCCGGTGCTGGCCGCCGGGGCGGGCGTGTCGGCGGCGGTCGGCTCGGTGCTCGACAGCGTGCTGATAAGCGGCGTGATGGGGGTGGACGCCCTGCTCGGCGGCGCCCAGCGGCGCAGCGCCGACCGGGCGCTGCACGACCTCACCGAGACCACCGCCGTCCGGGTACGCATACGCCGCCCCACCGGCGCCGTGGCGGCCTACGCCGATTCCCTGGTGCCCGGGGACGTGATCGAGCTGCGGGCCGGCGATGCCGTACCGGCTGACGGGAGGCTCATCCAGGCGCACGGACTCGAGATCGACGAGTCCCCCCTCACCGGGGAGTCCCAGCTCGTCACCAAGACAGACGCGCCGACCGCGGCGCCCGCCGTCGCGGACCGCATCTCGATGGTGTACGAGGGGACGACCGTCGCGGCGGGGCACGGTCTCGCCGTGGTGGTGGCCACGGGAGATGCGACCGAGGCGGGCAGAACCGCCAGGCTGTCCCAGGAACGGCCGCCACCGAGCGGGGTGGAGCTGCGCCTGCGCACGCTGAGCCGCCGGATACTCCCGGCCGCCCTCGGCTCCGGCCTGGTCCTGATGGTCGTCGAGCTGCTCCGCGGCTCGCCGCTGTCGCAGGCGGTCGGCCCCGCGGTGAGCATGATGGTCGCGGCGGTCCCGGAAGGGCTGCCTTTCATCGCCACCGTGGCCGAGCTCGCCTCCGCCAAGCGGCTGTCGGCCCACAACACGCTGGTACGCAACCCGTCCACGATCGAGGCGCTCGGCCGGGTGGACGTGCTCTGCTTCGACAAGACGGGCACCCTCACGGAGGGTCACATCAGCCTGCGCTGTGTGTCGAACGGGCGGGTCGACCAGGTGGTGGAGGAGGCCACGCCCGAACTGAGGGCCATCGTCGGCGCCGCGCTGCGCGCCGGGCCCAGGTTCGAGGGCGGGCGCGCCATCCCGCACCCGACGGACCGCGCGATCGTGGAGGGCGCGGGGAAGCTCGGCGTCACGCCGCGGTACGGGCTGCGCACGTGGCAGCGCGTGGACGAGCTGCCCTTCGAACCGGCCCGCGGCTACCACGCCGTGCTCGGCCGGTCCGAGTCGGGACAGCTGCTGAGCGTCAAGGGCGCTCCCGAGATCGTGCTCACCCGCTCCACGAGCATCGCGATCGACGGGGAGAAGGTCCCGCTGGACGATCAGATCAGACGGCAGCTGGAGCAGGAGGTGGACCGGCTCGCCCTGCGCGGCTACCGCGTGCTCGCCGTCGCCGAACGTCCCGCCTCCAGCCGCGCCGACCTCGACGAGTCCCGTATCGAGAGCCTGTGCTTCCTCGGGTTCATCGGCCTGGCCGATCCGGTGCGCCCGACGGCCAAGCGGAGCGTGGAGGGGCTCATCCGGGCCGGCGTACGCGTCGTCATGCTCACCGGCGACCACCCCAGCACGGCGGAGGCCATCGCCGCGGAGACCGGTGCGCTGAACGGCCTGCGCGTCATGACCGGCCCCGAGCTCGAGGTGCTCGATGACGACGCGCTGGCCGAGGCGCTGACGAAGGTGGCGGTGTTCGCCAGGGTCACGCCCGAGCACAAGGCGCGGATCGTCACCTGCCTGCGTAAGGCCGGCAGCGTCGTGGCCGTGACCGGCGACGGCGCCAACGACGTGCCCGCGATCCGGCTGGCCGACGTGGGCGTCGCCCTCGGCTCGCACGCCGCCCCCGCCACCAGGGCCGCCGCCGACATCGTGGTGGTCGACGACCGCATCGAGACGATCATCGACGCGATCGTCGAGGGCCGGGCCATGTGGGCCTCCGTCCGCGACGCGCTGGGCATCCTGCTCGGCGGCAACGTCGGAGAGATCGCCTTCACGCTGGGATCCAGCCTGCTCACCGGCCGGAGCGCGCTGAACGCCCGCCAGCTCCTGCTGGTCAACATGCTCACCGACATGTTGCCCGCCATGGCGGTGGCCGTCCGGCCGCCCAGCGCCGCCAGCCCCGAGAGGCTGCTCGCCGAGGGACCCGAGGCCTCGCTCGGCGCCGCCCTGACCCGGGACATCTACCTGCGCGCCATCACGACGGCCGTCGCGGCGGGCGCGGCGTGGCTGCTCGCGCGGATGACCGGCACCCGCGGGCGGGCTGACACAGTGGGGCTCATCGGCCTGGTGTCGGCCCAGCTGATGCAGACCCTGGCGCTGGGCGGGCGGGACCGTATAGTGGTGCTCGCCGCGGTGTCGTCCCTGGCCGCGCTGGGTGTGATCGTCTCGGTGCCCGGGCTCAGTCAGCTCTTCGGCTGCCGTCCGGTCGGGCCGATCGGCTGGGGCATCGGGCTGGGGTGCGCCGTGGTCGCGGCCGTGCTGGCGGCGATGATCGAACGGCCGGGTCCGGAGTAGTCATAGGTTGTTCACCGAATAGACACCTGAAGTGTGACCGTATATACACCTTCCTACCCAAATATGACGTTAAGTGTAGTTTCGTCAGTTAGGTAGAGAGTTGTCCGAGTTCCTGGCCTCCCTGCTTGCCAAGGCCGCCATGATGCTTCTTGAGGCGCTGATCACGCGCTTCATCCAGAGTCTTGCCGCGTCGATCATCCAGCCGGCGGGTCTCCGTCTCGCCTGAAGGCCCCGCCGCGGGACGCACGCTCGGCGGGCACCCGATGGGCGTGCGACCCACACCACCGCGACCACCGGGAGAACGTACTGTTCACCCGGGCCCGTGTGGTCTTCGCCACGGTGCACGTGGTCGGCAACGAGAACGACCTGGTGCCGTGGAGCCGGTTGCCCGGCGGCGACCGCCCGCAGGAGCGGCTGGCCGAGTTCGAGGCGCGCAAGGCCGCCTGGATCGACAACGCCTTCTCCGTCGCCCGCCGCACGCACGCGCCGGGCGTGCTGCTGATGATGCAGGCCGAGCCCACGGACACACCCGGGTCGTGATCGGGCCCTGACGCAGGAACCACCGCCGCGGCCGCGTTCGTTGTGCAGGACAGGCGGACCACCGAGTTTCCGGGGAGTTCAGCGTGGAGATCACTGGCATCATTTCCGGCCTCATCATCGGCATCGTGATCGGCGCCCTGGGACGGCTGGTCGTCCCAGGCCGCCAGCGCATTCCCATCTGGCTGACGATCGTGATCGGCGTGATCGCGGCGCTGGTCGGCACCGCGATCGCCGCCGCTCTCGGAGTCGCCGACACCCGCGGTGTCGACTGGATCGAGCTCGGCATCCAGATCGCCCTGGCCGCTCTGGGCGTGTCACTGTCGGTCGGCCTGTACGGCGGCAAGCGGCGGCGCGAGTAGCGGCAGCGTTCCGAACGGCCACGGTCACCTCCCCGTGGCCGTTCGCGGCTACTCGAACAGGTGCCGAGTCGCCTGCCGCTGCGAGACTGTGGACATGGACACAGTTGAGGTGAACGGTCTGCGGCTGGCCTTCAGCACATGGGGAGCGGCGTCGGCGCCGCCGGTGATCCTTCTGCACTCACTCGGTGAGAGCGGCTCCGCCTGGGACGTCGTGGCGCCCGTGCTGGCCGGGACGCATCGCGTCTACGCGGTGGACCTGCGCGGGCACGGGAGCAGCGACCGGGCCGGCGAGTACTCGTTCGAGCTGATGCGCGACGACGTGCGTGCCGCCCTGGACGCGCTGGAGCTGGCCAAGGTGACGTTGATCGGGCATTCGCTCGGAGCGGTCGTCTCCTGGCTCCTGGCGGGCGAAGATCCCGAGCGCGTGGACCGGCTCGTCCTGGAGGAGCCGCCGCCACCGGTGGCGGCGAACCCGCCACGAACGTTGCCGGACGACCCCGACCCCGACGCGCCCTTCGACTGGAACGCCGTCGCCGCCATCTACCGCCAGCGCAACGAACCCGATCCCACCTACTGGGACCTGCTCAAGCACATCACGGCCCCCACCTTGGTCATCGCCGGGGGCCAGCAGAGCCGGTTGCCGCAAGATGAGCTCGCTCGGATAGCGGAGCTCGTACCCGACGGGCATATGACGACGATTCCGGTCGGACATCACGTCCACAGGGACCGGCCGGAGGCGTTCATCGCCGCGGTGAGCGCCTTTCTCTCGTGAAACCGGCCGGCCAGCGCGCCATCTGGTCAGACAACGGACGAACGGGTGCAAAACTCACGAGATCATGGCATCCTCTCCCAGATGCGGCCGAACTGGCACGCGCATCCACAATCTGTAAGAGGAGTTTGACATGGACCGGAGAGGGTTTCTCGCGCTGACCGGCGCCACCGGGCTGGCCACCCTGGGAATCGCCGGCCCGGCGGAAGCCGCCGGCGGCCATTTCTTCAACCGCCGCATTCCGGACGAGGCACACAAGAAGATGGGCAAGCTGGCGGCCTCCGGCATCACCTCGTTCTCGTTCACGCCGTCCAACGGCTGGGTCATCGTGACGCAGAACGGCGGTTACTTCGCGCGCAACATCCCCGACGAGTGCTTCGCCAAGCTGAAGCAGATGATCGCGGACGGCAACAGGATCCACTGCGTCGCCTTCGCCCCTGGAGGCGGCTGGGTGATCACCGGCGACCGTACGCTGTTCGCCCGCAACATCCCTGAGGAGTGCTACCAGCGGATCCTCTCGTACTACAAGGCGGGCCAGCAGGTCGTGCACGTCGCCTTCCCTCCGGCGGGCGGCAATCGCTGGGTCGTGGTCGGTACGAAGGGCTTCTTCGCCCGCAACATCGACGAGGCGTGCTACCAGAAGATGCGCGAGATGTCGCGGGCCGGGCACCGCGTGACCCGGGTCGCCTTCCCCTACACCGGCGGCTGGGCCGTCGTGGCCGGTAACGCCTTCTACACCCGCGGCATCGACAACGAGTGCTTCCAGACGATGAAGAAATTCGCCGCGAACGGCTGGACGATCCACAACGTGGCCTTCTCCCCCGCCAACAAGGGCTGGTCGCTCGTCTCCCGCGTCTGACCGGCGTTTCCCAAGCCGTCGGCCCGGGCGAAGACCTCGTCCGGCGCCGCCGGCTCGTCGCCGACGTGCCGGTCAGGGTGATTCAGTCCGTGCGGGTTTCGTTGCAGACTGACCCGATGGGGGTTCGGGTACGGGTCGAGGGCGTCGTTCAAGGGGTGGGCTTCCGGCCGTTCGTGCACGGGCTGGCGACGCGCCTGGGCCTGGCGGGACGGGTCGGCAACGACGCCCACGGCGTCTTCGTCGAGCTGGAGGGCGGCCGCGACCAGATCGGCGAGTTCCTGGTACGCCTGGAAAGCGACGCGCCCCCGCTGGCCTCGATCGAACGCGTGACCGTCAGCTCGACCACCCGCGCGACGCGGGCAGGCGGCCGGTTCCTCATCGTCGAGAGTGCCCCGCCGGGAACGTCTCGCACGCTGGTGTCGCCCGACATCGCCACCTGCGCCGACTGCCTGGCCGAGCTGGCCGACCCCGCTGACCGGCGTTACCGCTACCCCTTCGTCAACTGCGTCAACTGCGGGCCGAGGCTGACGATCGTGCGGGCGATGCCGTACGACAGGCCGCTGACCACGATGGCCGGGTTCGACATGTGCGGCCACTGCCTCGCCGAATACCACGATCCGGCCGATCGGCGCTTCCACGCCCAGCCCATCTGCTGCCCCGCCTGCGGTCCCACGCTGAAACTGCTGGGCGCCGAGGGCGATCCGCTGGCCGGCGCCGCCGGAGTGCTGCGGGCGGGCGGAGTGCTGGCGGTGAAGGGCATCGGCGGCTACCACCTCTCGGTGCCGGCCTCCGACGAGAGCGCCGCCGCCGAGCTGCGGCGGCGCAAGCGACGCTCGGACAAGCCGTTCGCCGTCATGGTCGCCGACCTGGACGAGGCCCGGCGGCTGTGCGAGGTGGACGCGGTGGCGGCGGCGCTGCTGACCGATCGCGCGCGGCCCATCGTGCTGCTGCCGCGCCGCGCGGAGGCGGCGGTGGCGAGCGCGGTCGCACCGGGCAGCCGCGACTTCGGGCTGATGCTGCCGTATACGCCGCTGCACCATCTGCTGCTCGCCGCCACGGGCGCCCCGATCGTGCTGACCAGCGGCAACACCTCGGACGAGCCCATCGCGTACGACGACCGCGACGCCCTGGACCGGCTCGGCGGCATCGCGGACGCGTTCCTCACGCACGACCGGCCCATCCACCTCCGTGCCGACGACTCGGTGGTACGCCCTTTCCGGGGAAAAGGCATGATCTTGCGGAGATCGCGCGGCCACGCTCCCCGCCCCTTCACACTGCCCCGGGAGGCGCCCCGGCATATTCTGGGCTGCGGCGCCGAGCTGAAGAGCACGTTCTGCCTGGCGAAGGGGCGTCACGCGTTCCTCTCCCCGCACATCGGCGACCTGGAGAACTACGAGACCCTCCGGTCCTACGTCGAAGGAATCGAGCATTTCGCCACACTCTTCGGCGTGCGCCCGGAGGTGGTCGCGCACGACCTGCATCCGGAGTACCTGTCCACCAAGCACGCCATGGGCCTGCTGGACGTCGAACTGACCGCCGTGCAGCACCACCACGCGCATATCGCCTCCTGCCTGGCCGACAACGGCGAGCACGGCCGCGTGATCGGCGTCGCGTTCGACGGGCTCGGCTACGGACTCGACGGGACCCTGTGGGGCGGCGAGTTCCTCCTGGCCGACCTGGCGTCGTTCGAGAGAGCCGGCCATCTGGCGCCTGTGCCGATGCCGGGCGGCAGCGCGGCGATCCGGCAGCCCTGGCGCATGGCCGCCGCGTACCTGGACGGCGACGGTGAGGCGCTGGCCGTGGCCCGGCGCAACGAGCGGTGGTGGGCGAGCGTGACCTCGCTGTTGGGCAGCGCGCAGGTGACTTCGAGCGCGGGCCGCCTGTTCGACGCCGTGGCGGCGCTGCTCGGCGTGCGGGACACGATCACCTACGAGGGGCAGGCCGCGATCGAGCTGGAGCAGCTCGCCGACCCCGCCGAGCGGGACGCCTACCCGGCGGCCATTTCCGCCGATCTCGTCGTGACCGGTGCGGACCTGGTACGGGCGGCCGCGGCGGACCTGGCCGCGGGCACCGACCCGGCCGTCATCTCCGCCCGCTTCCACAACGGCGTGAGCGATCTCATCGTGCGCTGCTGCCGCATCCTCCGCGAGGACACAGGGCTGGCGACGGTGGCGCTGTCCGGTGGCGTCTTCCAGAACCTGCTGCTGCTCCGGCGCACGGTGGAACGACTGAGCGACGCGGGCTTCCGGGTGCTCACCCACACCGGCGTGCCGGCCAACGACGGCGGCATCAGCCTCGGCCAGGTGACCGTGGCCGCCGCCCGTGACCGGCTCCGGTCGTACGGCGATCAGTCCTCGGCAGGTTTCTCCTGATGAGGCCAGGGCGAGGCGCCGACCACGATCCCGTACAGGAGATGGTCGGCCAGTAGCGCGAGCCGTTCCACGGCGGTGCGGGGATGGCGGGGCAGGCCGAGCGCGGGTGCGATGGCCGCCTCGAAGACGGCCCAGAACGCCGCCCCGTAGATCGGCCCCGCCCATGGGCGGCCGCGCACCCTGGAAGGCAGCAGCCCGAACAGCACCCCTCCGAACGCGCCGTACCCCCAATGCGTCAGCTCGACGATGGCCGGGCGCTGCTGGCGGGGCACCTGCCGGACGAGCCTGGGGACGGTGCGTTCGAGCACGGACTCGGGCGGCACCTTCCCCACCAGTCCGATCGACGTCGTGAACTGCCGGAGCCCGGACATCGCCATGGCGCCGATCATTCCCCGCGCGCCGGCGCGCGGCAGAGACCGCCGAGGCCGGACGGCTACGCGTTCCCGCAGGTCCTCGTATGGGCCGGTACGGGGTGGCAGGGTCTGGGTCATGGTTTACAACCCTCCTCAACACGGTATGTCCGCTACGTAGAGTCGCAGGTCGGATACCAAATGTATGGGGACCTAAACCTCTACAGGGCCGATAAGGGGGCTTGGGCCATGACAACCACGCAAATGCCGACTTCCCTGGAAGAAGTGCACATCCTGTGGACTTCGGAGGGCATGAGCTGCGACGGTGACACCGTCTCGGTCACCGCCGCCACACTGCCGAGTCTCGAGGACGTCCTCCTCGGGCTCGTGCCGGGACTGCCCAAGGTGCATCTGCACAACAAGGTGCTGGCCGCCGAGGTGGGCGACGCCTTCATGGCCCCATTCCACCAGGCACACAAGGACGAGCTGGGGCCGTTCATCTTCGTCGTCGAGGGTTCCATCCCGAACGAGAGGATCAACGGCGACGGCTACTGGACGTCGATGGGCAACGATCCGGCGACCGGCGAGCCCATCACGGTCAACGAGTGGATCGACCGGCTCGCGCCCAAGGCGTGGGCGGTCGTCGCGATCGGCACCTGCGCGACGTACGGCGGCATCCACGCGATGGCCGGCAACCCGACCGGCTGCATGGGGCTGTCCGACTACCTGGGCCGCGATTTCCGCTCGGCCGGCGGCCTGCCCATCGTCAACGTGCCCGGCTGCCCGGTCCAGCCGGACAACTTCATGGAGACGCTGACCTGGCTGCTGTACCAGGCCGCCGGCATGGCGCCGACGATCCCGCTGGACGACATGCTCCGCCCCACCTGGCTGTTCGGCAAGACCGTGCACGAGGGCTGCGACCGGGCGGGCTACTACGAGCAGGGCGACTTCGCCGGTGACTACAACTCCCCCAAGTGCCTGGTGCGCGTCGGCTGCTGGGGCCCGGTGGTCAACTGCAACGTCACCAAGCGGGGCTGGATGGACGGCGTCGGCGGCTGCCCCAACGTGGGCGGCATCTGCATCGCGTGCACGATGCCCGGCTTCCCCGACAAGTTCATGCCGTTCATGGACGAACCCCCCGGCGCGGCGGTGTCGGTGGCGCTCAGCAGCTCGTACGGCCGACTGATCCGCCGTCTTCGCGCGATCACCAACAAGGCGGCGAACAAGGAGCCCAAGTGGCGCCACAACCGCCGCAGGCTGACCAGCGGGTTCGACCCGCGCTGGGGAAACGGTTAAGAGGGAGAGCGGCGAGGTGGCAATCCGTACGGAGCCGGCCAAGAAGCGCGCGGGCGAGGCCCGCGAGCTGGTGGAGATGTCCTGGGACCCGATCACCAGGATCATCGGGAACCTGGGCATCTACACGAAGATCGATTTCAAGAATCGCGAGGTCGTCGAGTGCAGGAGCACCTCGTCACTGTTTCGCGGCTACAGCGTGTTCATGAGGGGCAAGGACCCGCGTGACGCGCACTTCATCACGAGCCGCATCTGCGGCATCTGCGGCGACAACCACGCGGTGTGCTCGATCTACGCCCAGAACATGGCCTACGGGATCAAGCCTCCGCCGCTGGCGGAGTGGATCATCAACCTGGGCGAAGCGGCCGAGTACATGTTCGACCACACGCTCTTCCAGGACAACCTGGTCTTCGTCGACTACTGCGAGCAGATGGTCAAGGAGACCAACCCGAGCCTGCTGCGCCGGGCCGAGACGACCCAGGCGCCCAACGCCGGCATCCACGGCTACCGGACGATCGCCGACATCATGCGCGCGTTCAACCCGTTCAGCGGCGACCTCTACCGGGAGGCGCTGCAGGTGAGCAGGATCACCAGGGAGATGTGCTGCCTGATGGAGGGCAGGCACGTGCACCCGTCCACGCTCTACCCGGGCGGCGTGGGCACGGTGGCGACGCCCCAGGTGTTCACCGACTACATGGCGCGGCTGCTGAAGATCCTGGACTTCGTGAAGAAGGCCGTCCCGATGAACGACGACATCTTCGACTTCTTCTACGAGGCGCTGCCCGGCTACGAGGAGGTCGGCCGCAGGCGGGTGATGCTCGGCTGCTGGGGCTCCTTCCAGGACCCGGCGGTGGTCGACTACGACTACCGCAACATGAACGGCTGGGGCCGCCGGATGTTCGTCACGCCGGGCATCGTCCTGGACGGCGAGCTGCTGACCACGAACCTGGTGGACATCAACCTCGGCATGAGGATCCTGCTGGGCAGCTCGTACTACGACGACTGGCAGTCCGAGGAGACGTTCGTCACCCACGACCCACTCGGCAACCCGGTGGACCAGCGCCACCCGTGGAACCAGACGACCCTGCCCAAGCCGCAGAAGCGCGACCTGGAGGGCGGAAACTACAGCTGGGTGATGAGCCCCCGCTGGTACGACGCGCGCACCGGCGACCATCTGGCGCTCGACACCGGCGGCGGCCCGCTGGCCCGGCTGTGGTCCACGGCGCTCGCCCGCCTCGTCGACACCGGCACGGTCCGTTCCACCGGTGAGAGCGTGGAGATCAACCTGCCCAAGAGCGCCTCCTTGCCGGAGATGCGGCTGGAGTGGAAGATCCCGCGCTGGGCGAACACCATCGAGCGCAACCGCGCCCGCGCCTACTTCGTCGCGTACGCGGCGGCGATGGCGGTGTACTTCCTCGAGCAGGCGATGTCCGAGGTCAGGGCCGGGCGCACGCAGGTGTTCACCGACTTCGACGTGCCGGACGAGGCGATCGGCGTCGGCTTCCACGAGGCGGTGCGCGGGGTGCTCTCGCACCACATGGTGATCCGCGACGGCAAGATCGCCAACTACCATCCGTACCCGCCGACGCCGTGGAACGCCAGCCCGCGTGACATGTACGGCACGCCGGGCCCGTACGAGGACGCGGTGCAGGGCATGCCGATCTTCGAGGAGAACGGCGCCGACTCGTTCAAGGGCATCGACATCATGCGTACCGTGCGCAGCTTCGACCCCTGCCTGCCCTGCGGGGTGCACATGTACCTGGGCGACGGCAAGGTGCTCAAGCAGGTGCACTCGCCCACGTTCGGCGCGAGCTTCTCCGGCTAGGGGAGGGCGGATGAACGAGCGCATCGACAGGATCGAGTCCCTGCTCGAGCAGGCCGACCCGGCCACGACCGAGCTCGTCGGCGAGCTGCTCGCCCTGTACGGCGAGGGCCTGGCACGGGTCATGACCATCGTGGGCGAGGAGGCGGCGGCGCACCTGGCCGCGGACGAGCTGGTCTCGCCGCTGCTCCTGCTGCACGACCTGCACCCGCTGGACACGCGGGCCCGGGTGGAGACGGCGCTCGCCGGCAGCTCGGCCGACGTCCTCGCCGTCGAGGAGGACCTGGTACGCCTGCGCCTGCGTGCGGGCGCCTGCCGCTCGTCCACGGCCGCCATGCGGCAGGCGGTGCAGGACGCGGCCCCGGAGATCGAACGGGTCGAGATCGAGTTCGCGGACACGGCCCTGATCCCGGTCGAGAGCCTGGCCGTCCGGCGGGTCCGGGCGACATGACCGGCCTGCTGCGCCGGCTCGCCTCGCGGCCACGTGAGCGGCCACATCAGGCACAGGACTGCGAGCTGTGCGGCGAGCCGCTGCCCGCAACCCACCGTCACCTGCTCGAGCTGCCGGCACGCGAGCTGCGCTGCGCGTGCCGCGCCTGCCAGGTGCTGTTCGACCACGCGGCGGCCGGCGGCGGGCACTACAGGCTGGTGCCGGAGCGCCGCCGCCGGCTGAGCGGCCTCAGCCTGGACGAGGAGACCTGGGCCGGCCTGCGGACGCCGGTGCGCACCGTGTTCGTGATCCACGACTCGGACACCGGGCTACCGAAGCAGTACTACCCGAGCCCGGCCGGGGCGGTGCAGGCGCCCGTCGACCAGCCCGCCTGGGAGCGCCTGCGGCGTGAAAACCCGGTGCTCCAGCAGCTGGAACCCGACGTCGAGGCCCTGCTCGCCGACCGCGATCGCGGCGCCTGGATCGTGCCGGTGGACGACTGTTACGCGCTCGTCGGAGCCATCCGTACCCGGTGGCGAGGACTGACGGGCGGCCAGGACGTACGCGAGCACATCAACCGATTCTTCACCGACCTCAGTGACAGGAGCACGGCGTGAGAAAGAAGACGACGATCAAGACAGGCCGGGCGGACGTCCGCCCCGACACCCCCGCCCACGTCAAAGGCGTGCACGAGGGCAACGAGAGCGGCAACTACGACAAGCAGGACGGGCACCTGCCCGACGGCCGCTCCACGGCCAGGCGCTCGACCGGCATCAACCCCGGCATGCACGAACCGATCGATCCCGACATGCCGAACCTGTCGCCCGCCTGACCTCGATCACGATGCCATCGACATCACCGGCGCTGCGGATCGAGGTGCGCGGCGCCGAAGCGGCGGAGCCCGCTGTCGCGCCCGCGCTGCGTTTCCTGCTCCACCTGGACGCGGACGCTCCGATCCGCGCGCTCACGCTGGCCACGCAGGTCCGCATCGACGCCACCGGCCGCGGCTACGACGAGCACGCGCGGGAGCGGCTCGCCGAGCTGTTCGGCCGGCCCGAGAGCTGGGCGCGCAACCTCTCCAGCCTGCTGTGGACGCAGACGGTCACCCACGTTCCCGCGTTCGCCGGGAGCACCACCACGCAGATCACCGTCCCCTGCACTTATGACTTCGACGTGGCCGCGGCCAAATACCTGCACGGTCTACCCGACGGCGAGGTGCCGCTGCTGTTCCTGTTCACCGGCACCGTCTTCTACCTGGACGAGGAACGCCTGCAGGCCGCCCACCTGCCGTGGGACACCGAGGCGGACTTCCGCATGCCGGTGGAGGTGTGGAGGGAGCTCATGGACCGCCACTTCCCGCGCACCGCCTGGATCCGGCTGGAGCGCGACACGTTCGACCGCCTGTACGCGCACCGGGTGCGGCACACCCTGCTCGGCTGGGACGACGCGGTGCGGTCGCTGTTGGAGACGAGCGGAGGCTGACCTCGCATGGACCATGTCAGGCAGATCGCGCAGGCGGTGCTGTACGAGGGCTACCTGCTGTGGCCGTACCGGGAGTCGGCGCTGAAGAACCGGCATCGCTGGACGATCGGCGGCATCCACCCAGAGGGGTTCGGCAGTCCGTGGCTGATGCGTACCGAGTGCCTGCTCGAAGCCGAGCCCGGCGACACCGTGGACGTGTGCGTGCGCTTCCTGCACGTCGTGACCCGCAACCCGCCCGGCCAGGAGGCGCAGGAGCGCGAGGTGAACGTGCCGGGCCTCGTCCTGGACGAGCTGCTGTCCGGCCCCGTCATCACGAAGATCGACATTCCTGACGGGCTGCGGCGCGGCTCCGGAGTGGTGCGCGGCTGGGAGGCGCTGTGCGGCCGGATCGAGGTGAGCGCGCGGCTGCTGCGGCCGGGCCTGTTCCAGATCACAGCCGAGGTGGTCAACACGACGCCCTGGCACGGAGGCACCCGCGACGAGGCCATGCAGCGCACGCTGGTCTCCGCGCACACCGTGCTGCACACGCCGGACGCCCGGTTCGTCTCGCTCATGGACCCGCCCGAGGAACTGCGGGCTTGTGCGGCGGGCTGCGACAACGTCGGCGCCTGGCCGGTGCTCGTCGGGCAGGACACCGTCCTGTCCTCACCGATCATCCTGTACGACAACCCGAAAATCGCGCCGGAGAGCCCCGGCGACCTGTTCGACGCGACCGAGATCGACCAGCTTCTCACACTCAGCGTGCTCGCCCTCAGCGACGAGGAGCGACATGAGATCCGTGACGGGGACCCGCGCGCCCGGGAGATCCTCGACCGTTGTGAAGCCCTCACGCCCGAGGAGCTGATGCGGCTGCACGGCATCATGCACAGGACGGAGCCATGAACGAATTCTGGGAGCAGATGGAGGGCCGCGGCCCTGACGAGGTGGTCGTCGCAGGCGTGCCGGTCGGGCCGGGAAGCCGGGTCCGGTTGCGGCCCCGGAGCCAGGCTGATGTCTTCGACCTCGTGCTCGACGGCCGCGTGGCGGTGGTGGAGAGTGTGGAGCAGGACGACGAGGGCGCCTTCCACGTCGCGGTCACGCTCGACGACGATCCCGGGCGCGACCTGGGCGAGGCCCGGCTGCCCGGACACCGGTTCTTCTATTCCGTCGAGGAGATCGAGCCCCTCGACAGCCCCACCCGCGTCCTGGTCGCCGGGATCGGGAACGTGTTCCTGGGAGACGACGGGTTCGGGGTCGAGGTGGTCCGCCGCCTGGCCGAGGAGCCGCCCATCCCGGGCGTGGACGTCGTCGACTTCGGCATCCGCGGCATGGACCTGGCCTACGCCCTGCAACGGGACTACGCGGGCGTGGTCTTCGTGGACGCGGCGGCGCGCGGCCAGGTCCCTGGCACGCTCACCGTTCTCGAGCCCGAACTGCCGGACGAGAGCGACACGCTGGTGGAGACGCACGGCATGGACCCGGTCAGGGTCCTGCGGCTGGCCCGCCAGCTCGGCAGGCTCCCCACGCTGGTGCGGGTCGTCTGCTGCGAGCCGACGGCGGTCGAGGAGGCGCCGTTCGAGCTGAGCGAGCCGGTGCAGGCGATGGTCGGCGAGGCGGCGAGCCTTGTGAAGTCCCTGGTTATGGAAATGATTGCGGAAAGCACCGTTCCGGGCTCCCGCGATCCGGCACCCCGGTGAGGTGATGTGAGATGTGGAAATCGCGCGTGGTGACGCTGCTCGTCCTCTGTGGGCTGGCGGCGCTGATCGTCCACCAATGGCCGGACATCCGGCGGTACATGAAGATGGAACGAATGTAGGTCGGCATGCATGAGATCGGGATGTGCGAGGGCCTCGTCGAGCTGATCCAGCAGCGGGCGGGAGGCAGGCGGGTCACGGCCGCCCGGGTACGCGTCGGCGCCCGGCACGCCGTCGTGGACGACGCCTTCGATCAGGCGTTCACGATGGCCGCGGCCGGCACGGCGGTGCAGGACGCCGCGGTGGAGCTCGTCATCACGCCGATGACAGTGCGCTGCGAGACCTGCGGCAGCCTCTCCGAATCGGTCGACACGCTGGCCGTCTGCCCCGTCTGCGGCGGTGACGACGTCGACATCAGCGGCGGCGACGAGCTGGTCCTGGAGTCCGTCACCTTCGGCGAGGAGGTGCCCGGTGTGTCTCGGCATCCCCGGTGAGCTCGTCGAACGCGTCGCCGAGCACGAGGACCTGGCCGTGGTGGAGGTCAGCGGAGTGCGCAGGCGTATCAACATCGGCCTGCTCGCCGACGAGCCGCTCGTGCCGGGCGACTGGGTGCTCGTGCACGTCGGGTTCGCGCTGTCCAAGATCTCCGAGAAGGAGGCGCAGGCCGTGCTCGACTACCTGGAGGGGCTCGGGCAACCGTACGCGGACGAGCTCGACGCGCTGCGTGCCTCGGACATCGCGTGAGATCGGGTGAGGGGACCTCTGATGCGGTTCGTCGATGAGTACCGCGACGCGGACCGGGCGCGGGCACTCGCCGCGCAGATCGCCGCGCGCTGCCGGCCGGGCCGCCGGTACACGTTCATGGAGGTGTGCGGCGGCCACACGCACACCATCTACAAGCACGGCCTGGAAGACCACCTGCCGCCCGAGGTGAACCTCGTGCACGGTCCGGGCTGCCCGGTCTGCGTGATCCCGATGGGCAGGGTGGACGACGCCATCCACATCGCCCGCCAGCCGGACGTGATCATGACGTCCTTCGGCGACATGATGCGGGTGCCCGGCGGCGCGGGCTCGTTCCTGGACGCCAAGGCGGCGGGGGCCGACATCCGGATGGTGTACTCGCCGCTGGACGCGCTCAAGATCGCGCGGGCCAATCCGGACCGCAGGGTCGTGTTCATGGCCATCGGGTTCGAGACCACCGCGCCCTCCACCGCCATGACCGTGCTGCGGGCCGCGGAGGAGGGCCTGGCCAACTTCTCCGTCTTCTGCAACCACGTCATGATCATTCCGGCGATCAAGGCCATCCTCGACTCGCCGGACCTGCGGCTCGACGGGTTCATCGGGCCCGGCCACGTCTCGGCGGTGATCGGCTGCGAGCCGTACGAGTTCATCGCCCGCGACTACGGCAAGCCGATGGTGGTCGCCGGGTTCGAGCCGCTGGACATCCTCGCTTCCGTGCACATGCTGCTCGGCCAGCTCGCCGAGGGCCGCTGCGAGGTGGAGAACCAGTACGCGCGCGTGGTGCCCTGGCACGGCAACCAGATCGCGCTGTCGGCCATCGGCCGGGTGATGCGGCTGCGGCCGCACTTCGAGTGGCGCGGGCTCGGGTTCATCGCGCACTCCGCCCTCGCCATGGCGGACGAGTACGCCTCCTTCGACGCCGAGCGGATCTTCGAGCTGCCCGGCGTGCGCGTGGCCGACCCCAAGTCCTGCCAGTGCGGCGAGGTGCTCAAGGGTGTGCTCAAGCCGTGGGAGTGCAAGGTGTTCGGCACCGCGTGCACCCCGGAGACGCCTATCGGCACCTGCATGGTGTCCTCGGAAGGCGCCTGTGCCGCGTACTACAACTTCGGGCGTTTCAGCCGGGAGCAGATGCGTGCGGCGGCTCGCCGGCCGCTGGCGGAGGAGGCGAGCCCGGCATGAGCCGCGAACAGCAGGTGCTCGACCGCATCGAGCGCATACGGCGGCGCAAGCCCGTCATCAGGGAAGAGCGCATCACGCTCGCCCACGGCGCCGGCGGCAAGGCCACGCAGACCCTGATCGAGGCCGTCTTCCTGGAGGCGTTCCGCAACCCGCTGCTCGCGCCCCTGGACGACGGCGCGCTCCTGCGGCTCGGGGACGACCAGATAGCCTTCACCACCGACTCCTACGTGGTGTCGCCGCTGTTCTTCCCCGGCGGCGACATCGGCGACCTGGCCGTCAACGGCACCGTGAACGACCTGGCCATGTGCGGGGCCCGGCCGGTCCATCTGTCGGCGGGCTTCATCCTGGAGGAGGGTTTCCCCGTCGCCGACCTGCGGCGCATCACCGACTCGATGGCCGCGGCCGCGGCGGCGGCCGAGGTGACGATCGTCACCGGCGACACCAAGGTCGTGCAGCGCGGCAAGGCCGACGGCTGCTACATCACCACCGCCGGAGTCGGGCTCGTCGAGCAGCCGGTCACGCTGTCGGCCACGCGGGCGCAGCCGGGGGACGCCGTCATCGTGTCGGGCCCGATCGGCGAGCACGGCGCCGCCATCATGCTGGCCAGGGACGACTTCGGCATCGAGGCGCCGATCACCTCCGACACGGCTCCCCTGCACGGGATCGTCGCCGAGCTGCTGAAGGTGCTGCCGCAGCACCTCAGGGCGCTGAGGGACGCCACCCGGGGAGGGGTGGCCACGGTGCTCAACGAGGTGGCCCGCGCGTCGGAGGTGGCCGTCGTGCTGCAGGAGGAGCAGATCCCGGTACGTCCGGAGGTCACCGGCGTGTGCGAGCTCCTCGGCCTTGACCCGCTCTACGTGGCCTGCGAGGGCCGCTTCGTGATGGTGGTCGACGTCGAGCACGCCGGCCAGGCACTCGAGACGCTGCGCTCCCACCCGCTGGGCTCCGACGCCGCGATCATCGGCACCGTCGCCGCCGCACCTGCCGGGCTGGTCCTGCTCCGCACCGCCTTCGGCGGCACCAGGGTGGTCGACGTGCTCGTGGGCGACCCGCTACCCCGCATCTGCTGAGACGCTACCTCGCATGTGCTGAGACGCTACGCCGCATGTGCTGAGACCAGCCCGGCCAGCACGTGGTAGAGCGTCGCCTGCGCCTCCTGGATGCGGTGCACCGACGACGACGGGATGACGAACAGGTGCTCGGCCATCCGCTCCTCGGCCATGCGCCCGCCACCGGAGCCGGCGAAGCCGACCGTCACCATCCCCTGGCTCCCGGCCTGGGCCAGCCCGCTCAGCACGTTCGCCGAGCCGCCGCTGGTGGACAGCGCGCAGGCGATGTCGCCTTCGCCGCCGAGCGCGGCGAGCTGGCGCGCGAACACCACGTCGAAGCCGATGTCGTTGCCGAGCGCCGTGACGAGCGCCGAGTCGCAGGCCAGTGACACCGCGGGCAGGCCACGCCCGGTGAACAGCGCCGCGACCGACTGGGCGTCCGTGCTGCTGCCGCCGTTGCCGAACGTGAACAGCCGCCCGCCGCCGCGGAATGCGGCGGCCATCGCCGCCGCGCACGCCAGCAGCGGCTCCTCCAGCTCGTCGAGCACCCGCCGCCGCAGCTCCAGGCTCTCGAGAGCCTTCGCGGCGGTGGACATCGCCAGGTCGAGCGGGTCGCGCCGCAGGAACGGATAGAGCGTCCCGGTCACTGGCCGTCCCTCCCGATCACGGCGATGGCCTCGCCCGCGTGCACCAGCACGGTGTCGCCGACCCGCGCGTCCACCAGCGCCACGCTGATCTCCTCGGTTCCGTCGCCGGTGTCGGCCCTGGCCAGCCCCGCGGGCAGCAGGCCGACGACCCGCACCTGTACGGCGACGTCGCCGCACGTCACGCAGGATTCACATTCGTCGTCAGTCATGCGGCGGCCTCCTGGAACACATGGACCAGCTCCCACAGCAGGTGGTACATCGTGATGTGGATCTCCCGCGCGACCAGCGGATCCTCGCTCCGCGCCGACAGCACGTGATCCGCTTCGGCGTACGCCTCGTTCGCCGTCAGGGCGATGGTCAGCATGCCGAGTTCGCGAGCGGCGGCGAGATCGCCACCGGCGGGCCGGACCCCCACGGCGATGTCCTGAGGACGTCCCAGTATCGGCAGCAAGGAGGGCTCGGTGCCCAGGCAGAGCGCGGGCAGCGCCCGCTTGCCCACGATCACCGGGTGGGTGAACTCCACCGCCACGTGCGCCGCGTCCGCGGCCGCCTCGGCCCGGCCGAAGGCCAGCAGCCTGCCTCCTCGCCCGAACCGCCCCGACATGTCGGAGGCGGCCTCGATGACGGCGCCGACGTCTTCCACCAGCGCCATACCCGCGGCGTCACGGACCCGATCGAGCACTCTCGACATCCCGTCTTCCTCGGATGCACGACATCTCCCATTCGACCGTGGGCCGACACAGATGATGGGGATTTCTCCGCCACCGATTCGGCAAGATCCCGGCAAGATTCACCCGCCCGCGCCCCACCCTGAATGTCGGCCCACCCGGCTCGGGGTCGGCTCGCCGGCAAGCTGGGATTACCGGATAAATCCTCCGAAATCCCGGGCCGTGAGCTGCGGCGGCGGGACCCCGTGAGGCCCCGCCGTCACGTGCGGGCCGACTACTTCAGGTGGTCGTCCGGTTCGCCCTGGAACTCGCGGACCTCGATCGGAAGTGTGGTCGCGCGGGCGAGCTTGCGGCCCCATTCCAGCGCGGACTCCAGGTCGGGCGCCTTGATGATGGACAGGCCGCCGACATGCTCCTTGCCCTCGACGTACGGGCCGTCCGTGACCAGCGACTCGCCGTTCCCTGGACGCACCACGGCGGCCGCGCCCGCGTCGTGCAGCCCGCCGGCGAAGACCCAGGCCCCGGCGGCCTTGAGCTCCTCGTCGAAGGCGGCGACCTCCCGCATGATCGGCTCCAGGAGCTCCGGTGCCAGCGGGCCGCCGTCGAGCTGCTGGATGCTGAGCAGGTAATGCCTCATCTCGCTGAGATCCTCCCTTGACGTTCTGTGATGACGACGCCGGCACCGCGCCGGCGTTCACCAGCTATACGAACGGCCCCCCGCCGAATCGACATCGGTCTCCAAACCAGCCTGGACAACCACGACGAGAGCGGTCAAGGACGGCGCCCTCAGGTGGGGCGGCCGAAGTCGATGCCCGACAGGTCGGCGCGCGAGGAGATGCCCAGCTTCGGGAAGGCCTTGTACAGGTGGAACCCCACCGTCCGCGGGCTCAGGAACAGCTGGGCGCCGATCTGCCGGTTCGTGGCGCCCGTGGCGGCGAGCCGTACGACCTGGAGCTCCTGAGGGGTCAGCGCGTCGAGTGGCTTCGCCTCGACGCCGAGCTCCGGCATGTCGGCGCGGGCACCGGTCGCGGCCAGCTCCGTACGGGCCCGTTCGGCCCATGGGGCGGCACCCATCGCGGCGAACCGGCCCATCGCGGCACGCAGTTGCGCTCCGGCGTCGCTGCGGCGGCGCGCCCGCCGCAGCCATTCGCCGTACAGCAGCTGGGTCCTGGCCTGCTCGAACTCCCGCCCTCCCTGGGCGTGCCACTGGAGCGCCGCGTCGTAGTGCGCCTCGGCCTCGCCGCGTGGGGCGAGCAGGGCGCGGCAACGGTGCGCGACGGCGGCGGCCCACGGCCGGCTGCTGGCCGCCGCCCAGGCGTCGAACCTGGCGAACGCCTCGGCTGCCCGGTCCGGTTCGCCCAGCCGGGCGCAGGCTTCGACGTAGTCGGCTATGGCGAAGGTGACGATCACGGTGTGGCCGAGCGGGCCGTCGAGGACCCGCGCCATCCGCTCGGCCACCGCCTCGTACCGGGCTCGTACGAGGTCGAGCAGGGTGAGCGCGCAACCGCCCCACCCGGATCCGTGGCGTTCCTGGGCGGCGCCCTCGGCTTGCCGCGCGAGCCGTACGCACTTCTCGTCCTCGCCCTCGACGGCGGCGAGCCACGCCAGGATGCCGTGCAGATGCCGCAGCCGCCCCGCCTGCCCGGTGTCGTGCGCGATCTGCCAGGCCTCGGCGCCCGACTCCGCCGCCTCCGTGTACCTTCCGCGCAGGATCTGCGCCTGGGTGAGCAGTTGCAGGGCATGCGGCAGCGCGCCGATCAGGCCCTGCTCCCTGCAGGCGGCCACTCGTGCGGCGGCCAACTCGCAGGCCGCGTCGTCGTCGCCGGTCATCAACGCGCTGAACACCGCGTACGTACTGACGACCGGGTCCATGGCGTCGCGCGGCGAGACGGCGGCGCGCATGAGCAGCAGGCCCGCGGCCGGGTCGCCGGCGGCCACCCGTTCCATGCCGCGTACCACTCCGGCCACGGGATCGTCGCCGGGCACGACGGATTCCAGCAGGTCCGCGGCCTGCCCCAGCGCGGCGTGGTCACCGGCGAACCAGGACTCGCCGGCGGCGGTCGCGAGCAGGGACGCGGCGTCGGCCGGGGCGATGCGGGCGATGCTGGCGGCGGCGTCGATCAGCGCCCCCGGCATCGGGTTGCCGTGCTCGGAGTCGACCGCGGCCCGTACGGCGGCCAGCCGGGCCAGCACCACGGGGTCCTCGGTCAGGCGCCGGCCCCGATCGGCCGCGGCGCCGGCCCGGGCCAGCTGCCCGGCACCCAGCGCCGCGTCGGCGGCGGCGGCCAGCCGGCGGGCCCTCCGGTGCTGATCGACGGTCAGCTGCGCCGCCCGCTCGTACGCGGTCGCGGCCGAGGCGTGGCTGCCGCGCTGCCCGGCCCGCTCTCCGGCGGCGGCC